>JBIOXX010000330.1:0-2789 GCA_044869875.1 bacterium
ACGGCGCGGATCGCCCCGCTCCAAAACAATTCAGGATCGCGTTCGCGGTCCAGCGAAGCCAATTCTTGAAAAAACTGCCGGCCGATTTGGCTTTCCAAGGCTTGGGGTTTCTCGGGATCCACCGCCTTGACCGCGAAAACTTGACGGATGTATTTGGAAGAAATTTCGCTCATGTGCCCGAGAATTCATCGGGCCGGCGCGGATAATGTTGTGACAATCAGGGTTGGAAGGCCAAGGGGAAATTGGACAAAATCTCGCCCTCGAATGGCTCCGGGGGCGAAAGAAATGGGCTCCAATCTTGGACCTCGCGGCCGAATAGCAGGAAATCGCCAGGCCGCCGCATGGCCGAAAGCGAATCCAACGCCCGGCGGAGAAAGTCGGGATCGAAATTGACGCCGTTCAGCAATTCGACCAATCCCAGCAGGTCGCCCCGCTCATAATAATTCACCGCGATGAAGTTCGGCACCTTGCGGGTTTCTTGGATGCAGTCCATCGTTCGGGGATAGAGGACTTCGAGTCCATTGGCCGTGGTAGCGCCCTCCTCCGACGGCAAATCCAAGACCGTGTTCAGCCAGTGATTCATCAGAAGGAGTGGATTGCTTCGCCGGCCGCGATTCGCTTGGCAAGTGAAGTCGGAAACCGAGCGCTGACCGAAAGGATTATCCGAGGCCAAGTCCCACATCGAATGGTACCAAGCCGGCGGCGGCGACCCTTGCTCGCCCATGACCAGCAAGCGGCTGCCGGACTCAATCATCTCGCCCAGGGTCGGCCAAGGCGCGCCCGGCGGATGGACGTAGGCGTAGCGGTCGAGACCGAGGCTGAGAAAATCGGCTTCGATCTCGCGCGGCGGAACGTGGTCTTCATAGAGCAAGGCCAAGACTTCGCGCGGATTCTCTTCGAGGAAGCGGCGGATGGTCTTCAGCGCCTCGCGATGCGGAGTCCGGCCCAAAGAGCAGAGGCTGTGACAGAGCGCCAGCTCGCCGCCGTCGCGGTGAACGTCGAGCATCAGGGCTCGAATGCCGTCGCGGAGCTGGGCTTCGATCCCGCTCCATTGGTTGGCATTGAAGGCAATATAGCCTTCGCGCTGGGCGGCATAGGAATTGTGAGTGGCGGCGAAGACCGTCCGGTCGAGCGGGCGGGAGCAAAGCTCTTCATAGCCGTTGCAGGCCGGCGGCAAACCGGAGACTTCAGGCGCGCGGCCGGCCGGGATCTCCTCGCAGACCGAGGGCTCAGAAGAAAATAGGGGTTGGAATCGAATCGGATCCAAAATTACCCGGTGATTTCCATCAAAATGACGTCCTGGCCGACGCGTTCGCCGGCCTGAAAATGGATCTTGCCAACCACCCCACCCAACGGAGCCAAAACCTTGTGTTCCATCTTCATCGCCTCAAGGATCATCAGAAGGTCGCCCTTCTTGACCGCCTCGCCCTCCTTCACCAGCACTTGAATCACCTTGCCGGGCATGGGCGAGCTCAAATCGCCGGCTTGGGCTCCGGACTTGCTTGCTCGCCGGGTATCGGCCAGCTTCAGCCGGAAGTTGCCCTTGGGCAGGTGGACGTCGACAAAGCCGGCGCCGCGATAGAAAGCCCCGTGCAGGACGTGATCGCAATATTTGACCGTGAAGAAAGGCGAGTTCCAGCGCAGGACCTGGCCCGAGATCTCGCGGTCCTGGAGCTTGAGGCGAAAGCGGTCGCCGTCGCGCTCCCATTCGGCGGCAAGGGTGTCTTCGCCCAGGAGAAAATCGGTCTTCATCGGGCGTTCCTAAATCCGCTCAGCCCGGAGGCGTCGGCTCGGGCCTGGTTTTCGGAATGGGGAGCAAGCGAATTCGAGCTTTTCGCGCCCTTCCCGGCCAAGGCGGCGATCGCGAAGGCCAAATCCGGCGGCGCTTGAGTCTTGCCCCGTTTTTCCAAATAGCTGTCGAGCAGCTCGGCGACGCTGTGAGTGTGGTAGCGGCCCTCGGCGAAAGGCTTGGAGTTCAGGGTGAAGCGGAGAAAGTCGAGATTGTGCCGAGTGCCGAGCAGGACGTAGTCGCGGAGCAAGGCGTCCATCTTGGCCAGGGCTTCCTTGCGATTGAAGCCATAGGCGATCAATTTGGCCAGCATCGGATCGTAGAGCGAAAGGATCGGCTTGCCTTGCTCCAGCGAAGAGTCGATGCGCAGCCCCGGCCGAAGCGGCTCGCAAAGGAGGCCGACTGTTCCCTCGGCCGGAAGGAAGTTGTTCTCCGGATCCTCGGCATAGAGCCGGCACTCGATGGCGTGGCCGCGCTGGACGATGTCGTCTTGCTTGAAAGGCAGGGCATGGCCTTCGGCGACGAGGATCTGGGCCTTCACCAAATCGATGCCCGTCACCAGCTCGGTGACCGGATGCTCGACCTGAAGCCGGGTATTTACCTCGAGGAAATAGAAACGATCTTCCTCGTCGACGATGAACTCCACCGTTCCGGCCGAGGCGTAGTCGGCCTGCTTGGCGACACGAAGAGCGGCGGCGCAGATTTCCTTGCGGAAATTTCTATCGATCGAGGGCGAAGGCGATTCCTCGATCATTTTCTGATGGCGGCGCTGGACCGAGCATTCGCGCTCGTAGAGATGGACGAGGTGGCCCTTCTCGTCGCCCAGGATCTGGACCTCGATGTGGCGCGGCCGCTGGAGGTATTTTTCCAAAAAAACCGTCTTGTCCTTGAAGAAGGCCAGGGCCTCGCGCTCGGCCGAGCGGGCCGCGTCCTCGACCTCCTCGGGGCCGTGGACTACCCGCATTCCTTTCCCGCCGCCGCCGGCCGCGGCCTTGATCAG
>JBIOXX010000331.1:0-3843 GCA_044869875.1 bacterium
TGCTTCGAGAGATCGTCATAGATGATCAAAGCGTGCTGACCGCTGTCCCGGAAATACTCGCCGATGGTGACGCCGCTGTAGGGCGCCAAGAATTGGAGCGGCGCCGGATCGGAGGCATTGGCCGCCACGATGATGGTGTAATCCATCGCCCCGTGGTGCTTCAGCTTCTCGACGACTTGGGCGACGGTCGATTGCTTTTGGCCGATGGCGACATAGATGCAGAAGACGCCCTTGCCCTTCTGATTGATGATGGTGTCGAGAGCCACCGCGGTCTTGCCGGTCTGGCGGTCGCCGATGATCAGCTCGCGCTGGCCCCGGCCGATCGGGATCATGGCGTCGATGGCCTTCAAGCCGGTCTGGAGCGGCTCATGGACCGATTGGCGGGCAATGATGCCGGGGGCCTTGATTTCAATCTGGCGGCGCTTCTCGGAGCGGATCGGACCGAGGCCGTCCACCGGTTGGGCCAAAGCATTGACGACCCGGCCCAGGAGGGCTTCGCCGACCGGCACTTCGGCGATGCGGCCGGTGCGCTTGACAGTATCGCCTTCGCGGATCTCGGAGTCGTGACCCATGATGGCCACGCCGACGTTGTCCTCTTCGAGGTTCAAAGCCAGGCCGAAGATATTGTGGGGGAACTCGAGGAGCTCGCCGGCCATGGCCCGAGACAGGCCGTAAACCCGGGCGATACCGTCGCCGACCGAGAGCACGGTTCCCACCTCGTCCATTTCGACCACCCGGTCGTAGTCCTGGATTTGTTGGCGGATGATGTCGGAGATTTCTTCAGGTCGAATTTGCATTTCAGCCTTCCTTCGTCTTTTAAATCTAAACCTAAGCCACAACCTCGGAGCTCAAGGCCTCTTTCCAGCGCTCGAGCTCGCCCTTCAGCGAGGCATCAAAAACCCGGTCTTGGACCCGAACTACCAGGCCGCCCAGAACCTCGGGATCGACCACGGCTTCGAGCAAGACCTGCTGCTTGAGAGTCTTTTCTAAAATCGCCTTGAGCTTGGCCTCATTGTCGCCGAGCGGGGCCGCACTGGTAACGCGGACCCGGACTCGTCCTTCCAGCTCGTCGGCCAGGTCGCGGTAGATCAGAGCAATGAGCGGAATTTCGGAAACCCGCTCATTATCGATCAGAATGTGAACTAAATTTCTCAAGTTGGAGCTAATTCCCAGTTTGGGCTGAAGAGCGTCGACGATCGCCTTCTTTTTCGAAGGCGGCACTACCGGCGAGCTCAGCACGGTGGGCAGGGAATCCTGGCGGAAGGCCGCGACCAAAGTCTGAAGCTCGCCGTCGAAAGCGGCGACCTTCCCCTGCTCTTGGGCGACTTGGAGCAAAGCCGAAGCATAGCGTTTGGCGGCTGTACCCTGTTTCATCCCAGATTCTCCATCTTTTCCAAATATTGGCCGACCAGGCGCCCTTGGTCCTCGGGAGTCAAATTCTTCCGGATCAGGTCCTCAGCCAATTGGCCGGCCAGGCCGACCGCCTCGCGCTTCAGGTCTTCCTTGGCTTTGCGCAGCTCCTGTTGGAGCATCCGCTCGCTGTTGCTCTGGAGACTGGCGGCCTGCTGTTCGGCGGTTTCGAGGAGGCGCTTCCGTTCCAACTCGCCGTCCTGCTTCAGACCGGTGATGAGGCCCTGCATCTCGCCCTCGATCGATTGGAGGCGCCG
Organism: bacterium; assembly: GCA_044869875.1. Lineage (GTDB taxonomy): Bacteria > UBA10199 > UBA10199 > DSSB01 > DSSB01 > DATEDP01. The sequence goes on from JBIOXX010000331.1 coordinate 1,668, forward strand.
CTCGTATTCCGCATACTTTTTGGAAGCCTCTTCCTTGCGCTGCTTGGCCTCCTCGATATTGCTGCGGATCAGGGTGGCCCGGGAGGCGAAGAATTCCTTGGCCGGCTTGCGCAGGAAATAGAAAAGCAGGCCGAACAAGATGGCGAAGTTGATCGCGTGGTAGACAACGGCCATGCCGGGACCGTGATGCTCGCCGCCTTCGCCGGCGGCCTCCTCGGCGAGGAGCAAGGCCGGCAAGAAGGCCAAGGCCAGAGTCGTGAGACCGGTAAAAGCGCGGCGCATCAGGAAGCCACCTTTCGACCCAGCAGCTTTTCGGCCATGTCCTTGGAAAGATCGCGGGAGAGTTTGCGTAGGACCAGTTGGGCTTCTTTGGATTCGCGGCTGATTTCGGAGCGAGCCTTCTCGACCTTGGCTTCGACATCCTGCTGGATTCGGGCCGCGAGGCTGGCGGCTTGGGCTTCGCCTTCCTTTTTGGATTTTTCCTTCAGCGCCAGACCCTGAGCTCGGGCTTCCTGCATCTTCTGGCGGTGGGTTTCGATCAAGCCCTGGGTCTTTTCGTCCAAGGCCAGGGCCTCTTTTTGGGCGCCGACGGTCAGCGCCTTGCGCCGTTCGATGAGCCGCATCACCGGCTTAAAAACCAAGAAATTCAAGGAGATAAAGGTAAATAGAAAGATGCCCATCTGATAGAACAGAGTTGAATTGGGCATTAGATCAATCATAATCCGACCTATGGTTCCATCGCGGCAATACTTGGAAATTGATGGAGAAAATACCGGCGCTGCACAAAAAACGCATGCGCAGGTAACATGGGGCGGGAAAACTTGTCAAGGCATGTCATGCGCTGTGTCGAAACACGTCGTTATAACAAGAAAGTCCATGAAATAATTGAACTTTCTTAGAAGGTAGGAAAATCTAGCCGGGATCAGGGAACGGGGTTGGAGGATAGCTCGAAGACTCGGCCCTTGACCTCACGACCCATGCTGCAATTCCCCTCGAAAACGGCGCCCTCGCTGACCACTAGGCCCGGCGAAACGATGTCGCCTTTAACCACCGCCGGCGGATGCATTTCGATCCGGCTCTTGGCCAAGATGTTTCCGGTCACATTGCCTTGAATAATGATGGTGTCGATCTCGATCCGAGCGTCGACTTCGGCGCCTTCGCCGATCAAGAGCACACCTTCCGAAAAAATCTCGCCGCGGAATTTTCCGTTGATCTGAACCTTGCCTTCAAAGGTCAGCTTGCCTTCGAACGCGGCGCCCTTGTCTAAAACCGTTTCGACATCTTCCGACACCAACTTCAATGCGCGATCCTTGTCTCCGAACATCATGCTATCTCCTTTCCATCCATCCACCCCGCCGCCGCTCTGCAAACATCCCTGTGCCCTTGGAGCGGCGCGCGGTTAACCGATGATTGCGTTGAAAATCCGATCCAAATCCTCGGGGCTGTAATAGTCGATTACGACCTTGCCCTTTTCACCTCGGGCCTTGATCTTCACTTTGGTGCCCAAGATCTTAGTCATCTCCTGCTCGATGAAATTGATCTGCGGGTCGTTGAGCTTGACTTGAACTCGACGCTCAACCTTCACGCCGGCCTTCACTTCTTGGGCCAGGCGCTCCACTTCCCGAACGGAGAGCCCTTCGCTTAAGATTCGTTTTTTTATCTTGAGCTTGAGCTCGTCATCTTCGATCGCGAGCAAGGCCCGGGCTTGACCCATGTTCAGCCGGGCCTCGATGATGTCACCGCGAATTTCCTCGGGCAGAGTCAGCAGCCGAAGGGCGTTGGTGACGCTGCTCCGCTCCTTGCCGACGCGGCGGGCGATCTCTTCCTGAGTCAAACGGTAGCGGTCGCCGAGCTCCTTGAAGGCCAGCGCTTCTTCGATCGGATTGAGATCCTCGCGTTGGAGATTTTCGATCAGCGCCAATTCCAGCACCTGCTCGGCCGCAGCGCTCGAGACCACGACCGGAACTTTTTCCAAGCCTGCCAGCTTAGCCGCGCGGAGTCTGCGCTCTCCGGCGATGAGCTCGAATTTGCCGCCCTCCATCCGCCGCACGATCAGCGGTTGGATCACGCCCTGAACCTTGATCGAGGCCGCCAATTCTTCCAGCGCTTGCTTGGAGAAAATCTTTCGAGGCTGGCCCCGCGAAGGCACGATGTCTTCAATCGGGCAGGGAAAATA
>JBIOXX010000332.1:0-2166 GCA_044869875.1 bacterium
GACCAAATCCGCCTAATTGAAGGAAGCGCCGCTCCCCTTTTGGCTTCGCAAAAAGTCTTCGCTGTCTCCGAATCCTTTGCCCGACGGCAAAAACTGAAGACCGGGGACCCGCTGACTTTGGAAACCGAATGGGGGCCTTGGACGCTTCCGGTCGCGGCGATCTTTCACGACTACACTTCGGAGCGCGGCGTGGTCTACGTCGATCGCGAGACCTTCCAAGCCTTCAGCGGCGACCGGCGAATTCAGGGGATAGCGCTCTATCTAAAAGATCCGTCGCGGGCCGAGGCGCTGATCGCCCGATTTCGAGGACTGGAGGGCGCGCCGCCGACTTTGGAAGTGCGGCCCTACCGCGAAGTCCGGGCCCGGGTGCTGAACGTCTTCGACCAGACTTTCGCCGTCACCGACCTCTTAAAATACGTCGCCCTCTTCGTCGCCTTCCTCGGCGTTCTCACCACCCTGGCGATCTTGCTCGAGGAGAAGCGGCGCGAGGTCGGACTGCTCCAGGCGCTCGGCATTTCGCCCCGCGGTTTGAGCGGCTACGGCCTGAGCCAGGGTCTGGCCCTCGCCTGCTGCGGTTATGCCTTGGGCGCCACCGCCGGTTTGGGCCTGGCCTGGGTCCTGCTCAAGGTCCTGCACTACGATCATTTCGGCTGGACCATTCCCTTTCATTGGAATCCGTGGATCCTGCTGCTCGGCTTGGGCCTGACCTTGGCGGTCGGAGCCTTGGCGACGGCGGTGCCGATCCGCTGGCTGAGCCGGATTCCGCCGAGCGAGGCTCTGCGTTATGAGGAATAAAATTCTCGCGCTTTGTTTTCTTTTGGGATGGGGCGCCAGCGCCGGCGCCGCCGATTTCGCCACGGTCACGCCGGGCCGGAGCTTCCAATTTCCCCGCGATCACGGGACCCATCCCGAATTCAAGACCGAGTGGTGGTATTTCACCGGCCATCTCCAAGACAAGGAGGGCCGGGTCTATGGTTTCCAATGGACGGTCTTTCGCAGCGCCCTCCGGCCGCCGGCCGGGGAAAGCCGGCCCACGGCGAGCCCCTGGCGGGCCGAGCAGATCTTCCTCGGCCATCTCGCTCTCAGCGATCTCGGGGAGCGAAGCTTTCGCTTCGAAGAAGGCGCGGCTCGCGCCGCCTTGAGCTTGGCCGGCGCCAGCGAAGCGGGCTTTCAGGTCTGGCTGCCGGGTTTTTCGGCTACAAGCTCCGATGGCGAAACTCGGATCCGCGCCGAGAGAGGCGGCATGAGTCTCGACCTGCGGATGAAGCTCCCCGAAGAAGTGTGGCTGCAGGGCCAAGGCGGCTATTCGCCGAAGTCGCGGGAGCCGGGCAAAGCCAGCTATTACTATTCGCTGCCCGACTTGGCGGTGACCGGCATTCTCAAAAAAGACGGCAAAGAAAGAAGCGTTCAGGGCCAGGCCTGGATGGACCACGAGTTCGGCTCCGGTCAGCTTGGGCCGGAACAAAGCGGATGGGATTGGATGGGCCTGCCGCTGGGCAACGGGGAAGCTTTGATGGTTTACCGGCTCCGCGATCGCCAAGACCCTTCGCGGGATTTTCTCTACGGCGGTTTCTTCAAGAGCCGGGGCGAGTGGCGGGCTTTGAGCGCCGAGGACCTTCGGATCGAAGCCGGCGGTTTTTGGAAAAGCCCTCGATCCGGCGGGACCTATCCGTTGGAATGGCGGGTCCAAGTCCCTTCGCAGAGCCTCGATTTGAAAATCCGCGCCGCCTTCCCCGATCAGGAGCTGGATACCCGCAAAAGCACTCAGGTGATTTATTGGGAAGGAAGCGTCGAAATCACCGGTCGCTCCGGCGCTCACGAAGTGAAATCAAAAGGTTATTTGGAAATGACGGGTTACGCCCGATTTTTCGAACAGGACTTATAGAGAGAACAAAGTTTAGCGCCTAAGGTGTCTTCCGATTTGTGATTCACTTATTATCATCATTCGATTTACTTTAAATTATGGGAATTGGCCCTTTTGCATTTCATTTACGTGGATGGTCGGACTGCTTTAGGCGTTTAAACAGGTGGTACGAGAGAATAATTATAAAAGACACTGATAAATTATCCATGAAGGATCTTGATGACTATTTGGCCTATTTTTCCTGTGTTTGGCATTTAAGAGAGTGGCTTGGTGCATATAATTCAACTTTAAAAACTAAAATT
>JBIOXX010000333.1:0-3261 GCA_044869875.1 bacterium
CCGACGCCCAAGCCGCGGCGACCGCGGTCTCCGAAACCGCCAGCGGCGGCATCTCCGTGTTGGGCGGTGGTGTGGCTGCCTTCGCATTGGGCGGGATCTTCCATTGGCTCTCGAAGCGCTTCAAAGAAAAAACGGAAGAAAGCATCGAGGACAACACTGGCATTCCCGGTTCTCAAAGCAATCCCTCGGCGCGAAGCCCTTATCGGCAGCAGGCTGAAGTCTCTAACTCCAATGTAGATCCCTTGAAGGATACTTCGCTGCGGCAAGAAGATATCACTTCGATCATTCAATTTTTCGATGACGACAATGAGCTGACTCAGCCCATGTCGTTTGATCGCGACGTACGGTCCATGGAACAAGCCTGGACGGCTTGGATTAGAAACCAATTGGGTTGGCGTGGCGTTGAAGGAAGAAGTTATGAATCTCACAGGAAGGAACTGGAGGAGGTCCTCGCGGATCCGTCGAGAGCTCCGAAGGTTCAGCAGATTCTCGAACAAACCGAGCTTCCGATTGATGGTTTTAATGGTAGGCTGTACTTTCAAGAGCTTTGGAAATCTGCCCTCGAGGACGGAAACGTTCGGGGAATGCTAGAGCGTTTTTTAAGGAGAGGGCATTTCAAACCCGATTGGTACAGGGTCGATTATCGGAATGGTCGAATCGAAAAGTTCAAAAGCGTCGCCCTCTTGGTGGATTTTCTCAAGCATGGTTTCGTTCCCGAGCCAAGCCCACCCCAGATGGCGCCCCTTCCGGAAGCTCCCCCGCCCGGCCCGGTTGATCGGGCCAAAGCCTGGCTTCATCGCCGGCTCAAGGCTTCCAAGCCCTGATATGATAGGCGAAGAGGCTCGACGGTCGATCCCATCGAGCCCCTCCGCTCCATCGCCCTATATCCTGCACTTAGTTCAGCTTTTCCTCCAACCAATCGTGGATGACGCCGGTTGTTTCCAGCGCATTGTAATGAATGGTCATCGCATGGCCGGTGGCGAGCGGAACGTAGACTTCGAGCTCGGCGTCGGGGTCATAGAACGGCGCCTCGAAGTTATAGACGTTCTCTTCGGTGCAAGTGAGGGCGTCGGGGCCGCAGCCGGTCTCGTCGTGTTCCGGGAACACGGCCAGCACCGGCACGTGGATGTCGCGGGAGGGAGCGCCCTCAGGCACCGGCGGCGGAGCGAAGACGCCGACGTATTGGGCGGTGTCGAAGGTCAAAGTGCTGGAGGCGATGTCCTTCAACAGCTCGTCGAGCGCGACATTGATCGGCTCGACGTTCGGTTCATATTGATAGAAGTCGTCCTTGGTCCCGGGATGGGTCACGATGTAGCCGCAGTCGATGCCCATGTACTTCCAAGGAAAGGCTTCGCAGGCCGGATCGACGTGCCATTTGGCGACCATTTCCAAGAATCCCGGCCGGGTCATGTGGATGAGCCCGGTCAAGACGAATGCGTCGATGTCCTCGGGGTGTTGGGAGCCCAAGAGCCAGCCCAAGGCGGTGGAAAGCGAGCTGCCGAAATACACCACCTTGGAGTAGGCCCTTCCCCCAAGCTCGCCGCTGCGCAGCTTGGTGATCACTTGATGGAAGGCCTCGATCACGGTGTTGGCAAAGATCAGTTCGCTGTTCGGTTTGCCGCTCAACCCGGTGCCGAGACGGTCGACGTTGAAGGTGGCGTAGCCTCGCTTCAAGGCCTCGCGGACGTGGGAATATTTCTCCGGCTTGTAGGGCCAGTCCCAGTAATGGTGATTGTAGCTGGTTCCGTGGACGAGAAACTGAATCGTTTGCGGTGAGCTGCCCCGGGGCACGCAAAGCTCGCCGTAGATCTCGGTATTGCCGACCGGCTCGACGTTCACCGGAACCAGGAAAGCCCGGCAAGTCGCCAAGCCGAGATGTTTCAGCAGAGGAAAACCGCCGCCGCCCGAAGCGTTGGCCGGCCCCGCCGATCCCGCGCCTACGATGAGAGCGATTAGGATTGCCCAATAGACTCGTGTTTTCATAAATGCCTCCCTTTTCTTGATGGCAAAGATATTTTGAAACTGTGCGGGCTGATTGTAGATTTTTCGGTTCGGCCTGGCGTCGGCGGTAACACGGATTTTTTTTGCGATTTGCTTCGAATTTCGAATCATCTAAAATGACGAGATGCTTTCCGCCACCCACCAAGAAAAGTTGGCCGTCGATATCGTCCGGACTTCCTACGAATCCTCGACCTTGAGCGATCTTGCCGGAATCCTTCCTCTTTTCGACAAGCTGTTCGACACCAGCCTCTCGATTCTTTACCAGTGCAACGACCGAGGAGAGCCGATCGGAGTCGGCGGTGCGGCCGAAGTGCATCGCATTTACCTCGAACGGTATTTCGTTTCCGATCCGATGCGCGACGCTATCCAGCGCTTGAACCGAAAAATGCTGCAGGCCGCGCGGAATCCGGAATGGCATGTATCGTTAAAAACGCCGCTTTATTTGGATCATGCGAAGCGTCACGGAATCGACGATTACGCCCTCTTAAAACTCACCGAGGCGATCCCTTTCAATCGGGGAATGGTCGGGCTTCTGCTCGCCCGAAGCCGAAAACAGCCCGGTTTCACCGAGCAGGACTGGCTCCTGACGGCACGCCTCCTGCCGGCACTGGAGGCCCTGGTGCGCCGCAGCGCCCGGGTCGAAAAACTGCTGGAAGGCCGTTCGGTCATGGAGGGCATGGTGGACTTGGATCCCCGGCCCAAGATCGCCCTCGATGTCCGAGGCTCGCTGCTTTGGGTCTCGGAGCGCGCCGAAAAACTGACCGGGCTTCGCTTTGGCGGACGCCGACCGGTTCCCGAAGTATTGGCTCAGGCCGCTCGTCGGCTCGGCGACTTGACCGGAAAAGAGGCAGCTTCGGCCGTTCCCCTTCCTTTGGTTACCTTCTGCGGGCAAAAGGCCGAATCGATTCGCGCCGAGCTCCGTCTCGCCCGAACCCGCTCCGGCGAAGCTTTCGTCTTCGCCGAGCTTGAAGTGCCCGATATTTCGCCGCAATTGGCCGAAGTCGCGGCCCGCTATCGCTTGACCGCCACCGAAACCCAGGTCTTGGACCTCTTGGCCCAAGGCTGCTCCGATCAAAAAATAGGCGGCCGGCTTTTCGTGTCCTTGGCCACGGTGCGGACTCACGTCGGACGGATCCTCGCCAAATTGGGGGTTCACTCCCGGGTTCAAGCGGCATTGGTGAGTTACGGAGTGAGGTCCGAAGCCTAATCGAACGCTCGATCGCGAAATTGTTCCCGGCTGATCCTCTCCCTGCCTATATT
>JBIOXX010000334.1:0-4043 GCA_044869875.1 bacterium
TCGCGCTGGTGGCGGGCATGCTGATGTTCTTCAAGAGGAAGAAATGGATCTAGTCGGGGTGCCTATTCCTCGCTCGACCGCGGCCAGGGGTGGTAGCTCCACAGATTTCGCTCCGCGGCTTTAGCTCAAGAATCCAATAAAACTAAATAATAACATACACTTATATCATCATAGCCGATGTTTCTTATGTTGGCATTTCTTTTGCTAAACCTCTAGGCAGCACACTTCTCTCACCGAGAATCCACTCCAATTTGTGTCACGGGGGCATCGCGTAACGGAGGTTACGAATATGACCAGCCCTCGAATCATCACTGCCAACGAACTTGCGCTTCGCGCCCAAGCCGAAACTTCACCTCACACCACTCTTCGAACTCATGCTCCGCGTCATTACGATGAGATCGGCACCCTGCCGCCGCGGCTCAGCACCTTCCGCCCGCCGCTCCCCAGCTTGGGCGGTTTGACCCGAGACGGCAGCGCCCCATCCCATCCCGCCGGCCGCGGTGACCACGAAGGTCCGCGTCATCGTCCGGGCCTGTCGGCTCCTGAAGGCGTTGTTCATTTCCATCCCTCGAGCCCACGCGATGCCGAAGCCTTCCGCCGCATGACTCGGGACTTGCTACGGGTGCGTCCCGATTCCGAGCCTCGTACCAGCGGCGCCACTGCTGAGCCGGTCGCCGCTCCAGCCGCGGCTCGACCCAGCCTGGCCGATTGCCGCCGCGACTTGTCGGAGTTTCGCACTGCGATGGCGGAGTTCACCAATGCCCGCTATTTCGGCGGTGAAGACCGCCATGCCGTGGCCAGCGCCGCTCTCCGTCGGGCCGAGGCCGCCTACGCGAACTTGTACGCCAACCTTCCGCTGACTCCCTCGATGTCCAGCATCTTGGAGAGCTTCGACGGTCGATTGGCCAGCTCGCGCACCGAGTTGGCTTCGATGGCTCCTCGTACCGGTCATTCGCGCCGGCACGCCTAAGCCTTTTTCGACTCATGAAGAGCCCGCTGGATGTGGCGTCCAGCGGGCTTTTTCGCTTGGGAAATGCGGGTCGATCTGGCAAGAGATGAGCGGTGAGCTCTTCTTTCTACCAGGCGATCCGCCAGTTTCCGCGGCAGTTCCTCGAAAGCTGGAAGATCGTGGCCGATCACCCCGGCCTGAACATGCTCGATCCCGACCGCTTCCGCCGGATCTATTACGCGGCGATGGGCGGCTCTACTCTTCCCGCCGACATCCTGAACAATATCTATGAAGGAGCACCTCGGCTGGAACCGCTCCGTGACTACTATTTGCCAGCCAGCGCCGGCGCCGAAGATCTCCTGATCGCAGCCTCCTTCTCCGGCAACACCGAGGAAACTCTCGCCACCTTGCAGGAAGCTCTGAAGCGGGGCTTGGCGGTTTTAGCCCTCTCCAACGGCGGCAAGCTCGAGCAGGAAGCGAAGGCCGCCGGCGCCCCCTGGATCCCGATTCCGGATTGCATTCAACCGCGCTGTGCTTTGGGATATTTCTACGCGACCTTACTTGGCCTATTCTTCAAGATGGGTCGGATCGATTCGCCGGAGTCGGAGTTGAAACGGCTCGATTTTTTTCTCGAGGGCTTTCAAGACGCCGCCGAGGCCCGAGGCAAAAAGTTAGCGGCGGCGCTGAAAGACCGCGTCCCCTTGATCTACGGCCCCAGCCGCTTCGAAGGTGTCTGCCGAATCTGGAAGATCAAATTCAACGAGAATGCCAAGATTCAAAGCTTCTACAACGTTTTCCCCGAGCTCAACCACAACGAGATGGTCGGCTTCACCCGGCTCTTGATGAAACCGGTCCTACTATTTTTGGAGAGCCGTTTCATGCACCCTCGCATCGAGCGGCGGATGGAAGTGATGAAGGAGCTGCTCGGCGCCGAGATGCCGATCCTGCGGGTTTCGGCCGCCGGCGACACCCTCCTGCAGGAGATGTTCGCCAGCCTGCTCATCGCCGATTACGCTTCTTATTATCTCGCGGCCGAGTATGGCGTCGATCCGGCGCCGGTGGCGATGGTCGAAGAGTTCAAACGGAAATTATAGCCCGATGCTCCGGCCGAAGCAGGTCCTCGGCGGTCTTTACCGGCGAGAAGGTCTCGATCGGGATCTCGACGAAGATCGTGTCCCAATAAGCCATCGAACCATTCCATAGACCCGGCAGCTCCAAGGCCTGGAGCGGCTTGCCCTCGTAGGACTTGGTTGAAATGAAGCCGGCCTCGGGATCGGCGAAGGATTTCAAGCCGAAGGGGTTTCCGCGAGAATCCTTGAGCCCGCAGGCCAGGATCACCGGGTTGAAGTGGGTTGCGCTGCGGAAGATCGCCTGTTGCTCTTCGGAGCTCGGATCGACTTGAGCCGATTCGACGACCTGGAGCGAAATTTTCCCCTGCCCGTCTCGAACCCAGAACGGCGCCCCACCCGGCTCGCCCTGGTTCGGCACCACTCCGACAACCCGAAGCGGCCGATCCGAAGCCTGGCGCTGGCCTTCGACCAGCACTCCTCCCAAGACTCGCTCCCAATCCAAGCGCCGCTCGCGCAGGCGAGCCGGAGCCACATTGTCGATGTTCTTGAGGAAGACGATGTCGCCGCCAAGATTTTGCAAATTTCCGAGCAAGGCTCCGTGGCCGGCCGGCCGAAAGACCAAGCGGCCCTGGCGGTCGCGGAAAGGCCGGTTATTCTCGTCGGCGGCGATCGTATCGGTGGAAGCCTCCTGAAGGGAGTCGCTGACTTCGACCCGGTCCCCATTCTTGGCAAGGGCGGCCGTGATTTTGCTCAGATGATCCCGAATTTTCTGGCGATGTTTCTCGGGAACCGTGAAGTGAATCCGCGCCTTTCTCTTTCCGTCGGGAGTGAGCTCGGCCGCTTCGGCGACTTGCTCCTCCAAGGCGCTTCGCGCCCCTTCGGGGTAAAGGTGGAAATCGACCAGCCCTTTGGGGCTTTCGGCGTAGTCGAGGCCGCGGGGACCGAGCAGAAATTCCAAGACCGGCTCGAAATCTTTTTTCTTCAGCAAATCTTCCAAGGAAAGGCCGCCTCGCTTCATCTTTTCGCGAAGCGCCGGATAAAAGGGGTAATCGCCGAGGCGACCCAGCTCGGCTTCCAATGCTTCGGAAACCGTCCCGTGCCAGCCCTGTAAAAATTTTTGGAACATCCGGGTGCCGGCGCCCGAGGCCGGCACGAACTTCATCGCCCTTCCGGCTTCGGCGGCTCGTCCATAGCTGAGCCGAAAAGCTTGGGCTTCGGCTTCGGAGAAACGGCGGATTCCGTCATCGATTCGGCAAGGCCGCACCAACTCAGCGTAGACCGGGCCGCGGGCGAAACGCTCCAACTGGCAACTGATAGCCTCGACGCTCAAGCCATGGCCGGTGATCTGGGCCAGATCTGGAGCTGAAAAAACCGAGGCCTTCATTTCAGGCCACGCTTTCCAAAAATTTTCGGGCGAAGCGAAGGATCTTCCGGGCTTTCTCGTCGCTGGGCGCCTCGGCGTAAACCCGCAGCAGCGGCTCGGTGCCGGAGGGACGGATCAAGAGCCAACTGTCGTCGGTGAATTCAAACTTGAAGCCATCGGTGAAGTTCTTGCCGCGCAGCGCCAGCTTGCCGAAGGCCGGAGTGGAACCACCGCTGAGCTTCTCCTTGATCGTCCGGATCCGTTCCAGCGGAAAATGGAGATCCTCGCGGCGGAAGAGCAACGGCCCGGCTTCTTTCTGCAACCCGGCCAGGATCTTGGAAAGGGGCTTCTTATGGTAGGCGAGTATCTCCAAAAGCAAGAGGCCGCAAAGGATGCCATCTCGCTCATAAACGTGGCGAGCGATGCCGATGCCGCCCGATTCCTCGCCGCCCATCAGCGGCGTCGACTTGAGAAATTCCTGGCAGATGAACTTAAAACCGATAGGAGTTTCCACCAGCTTGAGGCCGTAGCCCGCGCAGAGCCGGCGGATCATATTGGTGGTCGAGACGGTCTTGATGACGTCGCCCTTCCACTTCTTCACCAGCCAAAGGTGGCGGAGGATGAGGGCGAAGATGTGATGGGAATCGACGAAGCGGCCCTT
>JBIOXX010000335.1:0-2261 GCA_044869875.1 bacterium
ACGATTTCGACGTCGAAGGCGAAGCGATTCAAACGGGCCCGCTTGAAGATCAGCTCCGCCGCCGGAGCCTTGAAACCCTTGAAGCCGCATTGGGTGTCCTTGACGCCGGTCACCACGATCCGGCTGATGAAGGAAGTGAAAACCTTCGAGGCCATCCGCCGCATCGGGCTTTGCTCGATGTGATAGACGCTGCCCGGCGCCTGGCGGTCGCCGATCACCAAGTCGAAATCCTTGCGCTCGAGGTAGTCGAGGCCCCGGCTCAGCGGTTCCATCCCGAAGGGCAGGTCGGCGTCGGTGAAGAAGCGGTATTCGCCCTTGGCCGCCAGCATCCCGGTCCGGACCGCGTGGCCCTTGCCGCGGTTGGGGGTGTAGCGCAGCAATTGGACGCCGGGGAAGGCCTGGCGGATCTCCTCGCTGCGGTCGACCGTCGAGCCGTCGTCGACCAAGATCAATTCGGCGCGGTAGGGCTGGGCTTGGAAAAACTCCCGGGCCGCCGCCATCCTTTGAAGAAGGCGGTCCTGGTCGTTGTAGAAGGGAACGACGAGCGAAACCTTGGGCGGGGCCGATTCCATCCGCTGATACTAAAGGAAGGCCGGCTTTCCGCAAAAAAGAATCTAGCCTGATTCGCGATTCCGGTTAATAGAGCCCCCGTGGCCTTGGCCAAGAAACATTGGATGTTCCTCCCCTTCCTGCTCTTCCTCATCCCGGGAGTGGCCTGCCTCGGCATCGACGTCTACAACCGCTACTACCGCGAAGTCAGCTCGCCCTTTCTCGCGCCGGGCCTCGGATTTTTCATCTTGAGCCTCTTTTTCCTGGTCCAGCGGCGCTGGGCCTACTTCCTGCTCTCCTTTTTGACCTTGGCCTATATCGCGGCCTCCCTGACCCTGGGACTCTGGGGCGATTTCCGCCGGACAGCAGTGCCGCAGTGCTACCGCCAATGGGCCTTCGACACCGTCAAGGGCCGGCTCCGGCTGAAAGAGCCGGTCGGCAAATCGGCGCCGGCCGGCGGGGCCTACATCACTTGCAGCTTCGCAATACGGAGCTGGTGGGATTACCTCGACAACCAGCCCAACCTCTGCACCGCTTTCGATGAGAATTTAAGAGTGACGATGTTCCTCAACGACCAGGACACCGACGGCGGGATCCTTCGCGAGTTCCAAGTCAATCAGTTCGCGCTCCAGACCAAGAGCCTGCTCGGCGAACCGCTGGATCGGGGCGCGCTGCGCCTGGCTTTCTTGCGGGAGGAAAAGAAATTCCGGCCGAATTTTCAATTGAAGGCGATGTACCAGGTCTACGAGCGCGAGATCACGCCCGGCCACAGTCGGGTGATCGAGAGCTTCTCCCGCGACGGCAGCGGCAAGCTCAAGAGCTTCACCGAATCCTCGGCACTGAACGTCACCGCCAAAGACGTCTTCGCGGTCTACAACTCTCAAGGCTTGTTGACGGAAATTCCCCGCTTGGCGACGAAGAGCTTCGCCTTCCCGGGCCGGATCGACGTGAGCAAGATTGAGAAGTATTTGCCGCCGGCAGTGATTCGGTATGGGGAAGCGTTGTAGGGTCTACCGTGTTTACCGCGTCATCCTGAGCGTTCCCTTCGCATAAGGTCATCCTGAGCGAAGCGAAGGACCTCATACCCACCAAGGTATTCTCGGCATAAGACTTGCTTAAACAATGCCTCATGCCGTCCAAAACCTTCTTTGTCTATATTCTAACCAACCGCTCCGGAACTCTTTACATTGGAATCACAAATAATCTTCATCGGCGACTCTTCGAGCACCAAAGCGGCCTTATCCCAGGCTTTTCTGCAAAGTTTAAATTAGACAAACTGATATACTTCGAATGTTTCGTAGATCCTCGGTTCGCTATTGCCAGGGAGAAAGAATTGAAGGGCTGGATTCGAAAGAAAAAGGTTGAGTTGGTACGGAAATCGAATCCGAAGTTTGAGGATTTGAGTGAATCGGTAGAATTCCTTAAGACCACTCAATAAAACGAAGAGCTTTTGTAGCTCTAAATTTATTGGGCAGTCACAGGTCCTTCGCTTCGCTCAGGATGACAGTCAAGCCGGCTGCTGCTGAGTCACGCAGTGGATCGCGCCCATCCCCCACACCAAATCGCGGCAATCGATCGGCACCATGCGGCGGCTGGAAAAAGCTTTGGTCAAGACCGCCAGCGCCTTGGCGTCATTCGCATGGCCGTAGACCGGCACCAAGACCACACCGTTGGCGATGTAGAAATTGGCGTAGGAAGCCGGTAGCGGCTCG
>JBIOXX010000336.1:0-4485 GCA_044869875.1 bacterium
CGACATCGGCGAGGTGATCTACAAGGAGCGCGGTTACGCCATCGCGATCCTCTTCTATTACACCGGCAAGATCTGGAACTTCAGCCTCCGCTCGGCCAGCGTCGACGTCAGCGAGCTGGCCAAGAAATACGGCGGTGGCGGCCATCCCGGCGCGGCCGGGTTTCGACAAGAGAATATCGATTGGTTGTTTGATATGCGTAGCAAGGGGCTTTAGCCCCGCCCTGGCGCCGATAGGCGCCATCTTTTCGCGATACAGACGGCGCTTCGCGCCGTTGGCGGGGCTAAAGCCCCTTGCTACTTGGAAGCCTTTGCCGCGGTGGCCGGAGCTTGGGTCCCGCCGGTGGCTTCGGCGACCTTATCCTGCACGCAGTACTCCACGATCTTTTCGTACTTCCCATCTTCGAAGCTGAAAGTCTGCTTGGCCCCGCTGCGGTGGGCCGCGACCGCCGCGATCGGTTGGCCGCCGGCGCCGAAGGTGTAGCCGATCAGGCAGCCGGTGTCGCTGAAGTAGGTGTAGCGGGTCGGAACCCCTTCCTGCTGGGTGTTGATCGTCAGGTAAACCAGGTCATGGCCGGTGCCGGTGACGGTGTCCTTGCCGTTGGGCAGGGAGCCTTTGCAGGTGACGGTCACCCCTTCTTTTCCGCAGATGAAACCGTTGGCCGAGAAAACCGGCGTGGCCGCGTGGGCGGCAGAAGCGGTGAAAACGACGAGGGCCGCGATCAACAAGGAAATTTTCTTCATTTAAAAGCTCCTTAGTAAGAGGTCGCCTTCCGGCGTGGGGATCCATAATCGCATCGGGCCTTCTACGCAATAGCCTTCCCGGTGGTTTCTTTTTGTTTGTTGGTCAAGGCCGTCAGGATTTTCTGGTGGATGCCGCCGAAGCCGCCATTGCTCATTAGAAGCAAAACGTCGCCGGGCCGGCTTTCCTCGACCAAGAGGGCGACGATGGCCTCGATTCCCGAGAGGTGGCGGGCCTTGGACCCGGCACGATTGATCTCGGCGATGATCTTCTCGACGTCGAGGACTTTGCCCTCCTTCACCTTCTCGGGCATGAAGACGTCGGCCAGGATCACTTGGTCGGCCTCGGCGAAGGCCGGCGGGTAATCCTGCTGAAAGACGTCGCGCTTGCTGGAATTGCTCCGCGGCTCGAAGACCGCCCAAAGCCGGCGGCCGGGATATTGGCGCTTCACCGCGCCGACGGTTTCCTTCACCGCCGTCGGGTGATGGGCGAAGTCGTCGATCACCGCGATGTCTTCGATCTCGCCGATCAGGTCTTGGCGACGTTTCACCCCTTGGAAGCTGGCCAGCCCTTTTTGGATCTGGTCCCATTTCAAGCCGAGCTTGAAGCAAAGCGCGACCACACCCAAGGCGTTGCTGACGTTGTGAGCGCCGGGGATCTTCCAGCTAACTTGATGATGACAACAATCGCGCCCCTTCTCCCGAGTCACCACGCAGAACTCGGTCTCCTCGCCGGTCTTGAGCAGCTCGCCGAAGTAGTCGACCTTGCCCTGCCATGGCTCTTGAGTCGCGTAAGTTTGACGGACGCCGCCGAAGGCCTCGCTCAATTCGACCACTGCCGGGAAATCGAGGTTGGCGGTGAGCGTGCCGTTGACGGGGATGATCTCGAGCAATTTGCGGAAGGAAGACTTCACGTGTTCCAAATCGCGGTAGATATCGGCGTGATCGAACTCGATGCTGGTGAGAAGGACGTGGCGCGGCTGGTAATGGAGGAACTTCGGTCCCTTGTCGAAGAAGGCGGTGTCGTACTCGTCGCCTTCGAGAATGAAATACTCGCCCTTGCCGAGCTTGAAGTTGGAGCCGAAATTCTTGGGCAGGCCGCCGATGAAATAGCTCGGATCGCGGCCGGCGGACTCCAGCACCCAGGCCAGGAGCGAGCTGGTCGTGGTTTTGCCATGAGTGCCGGCGACGACCAGCGGCGTCTTGTTGGGCAGAAAGAATTTGGCCAAGGCCTGGGGCATCGAGAGGTGATTGATATTTTTGGCCAAGAGCTCTTCGGCTTCGGGGTTGCCCCGGGAGATGGCGTTGCCGACGATGACCAGGTCGGGGGCCGGATCGAGGTTCTTGGCGTCATAGGGCGTGAAGACCGGAATGCCGGCTTGCTCCAGGGTGGTGCTCATTGGCGGGTAGACGTTCTGGTCGCTGCCTTGGACTTCGTGGCCCGAGCTCTTCAGCATGCCGGCCAAGCTGGCCATGCCGGTGCCACAGATGCCGATTAGGTGGATGCGCATAAGCTTTCCATTGCAAAAAGAGAGGCGCTTGTCATCCTCGAATCAGGATTGGAGCAGCAGATCGTGGATTCGGGGCCGGAATTCCTTGATCGCCTCGTTGTCGCGGCGGGGATGGACCCGGTTGGTCAGCAGGACGATGTATTTACGATCCGAGAAATCGATCCAGAGGCTGCAGCCGGTAAAGGCGAGGTGGCCGACCGATTGGTCGGCGGCGAAGCCGGAGCCGGCCTGGCTGCCTGAGAGACTGATGGTGTCCCAGCCCAGCTTGGGCGTCGCTTGAGCACCCAAAAATCGTTCCAAGGTTTCCGATTTGAAGATTCGACCCTTGCCATTCCGCGCCGCGAGGATTTCGCGGGCGAATCGGCCCAGGTCCTGGGCGCTGCCGAAGAGACCGGCATGGCCGGCCGCGCCGCCCAAGACGTGGGCGTTGTCGTCGTGAACCTCGCCCAAAATCAAGCGGCCGCGCCAAGGACAGATCTCGGTGGCGGCAATGTCTTGGGGAACGATGCGGTCGATATGATTCAGCGGATGAAACAAGGTTTGCTCCATCGCCAAAGGACCGGCGACTTTTTCTTGGAACAGCGGATCCAGCCGCCGCCCAAAAATCTTCTCCAAGGCGAAGCCGAGCAAGATGAAACCCAGATCGCTATAGACCCGGTTCGCGCCGGGCGCTGCCAATAAAGGCGCCGCAGCGATTCGATCGATATAGAAATCGCGGATCTTGTCGTAATTCCAATTCTTGCCCCGAACTTCTTCGAAGAGTGGCAGCCAAGCCGGCAGGCCCGAATCGTGATTCAGTAAATTCTTTAGACTGAGAGTTTCGGCTCGTTTGAAATTCGGCAGCCAATCTTGGATCGGCTGATCTAAGTCGATCTTGCTTTCTTGAAAAGCGACCATGAAAAGCGCCGCGGTGGAAATCGGCTTGGTTAGGGAAGCGATGTCGAAGAGACTGTTCTTGGTGATGTTGCGGCTGTCGGGATCTTCGCTGACCTTCCCGAACGCGCCGAGATAGCGAATTTCATCGCCAACTCCGTGAAGAAATTGAGCTCCGCTAAAAACCTTGGCTTGAACCGCCGCTACGAAAGCCGCTGTAATATTATCCACTAGCCAGCGCTCCTTCTTCGAAGGTCAGCGCCGAGCGGTCGGCGTCGACGCTCACCTCGACTCCCAAGGGAATGGTCCAGCAATCCTCGCGGTGACCCGAGGGAAAACCGAAGAGGATCGGGATCTTCAAGTCGCCGAGCAGGTCGATGAGCAGGTTCATCACCACCACCGGCTCGTCGTGAGCATCCTTCAGCGGACCGAAGACGATGGCCTTGGCCTTGTGGAGGACTCCGGCTTGGCGAAGATGGGTCAGCATCCGGTCGAGCGAGTAGAGCTTCTCGCCGATGTCCTCGAGGTAGAGGACGCAGCCTTCGGTCTCGATCTGGTAAGGCGTGCCCAAGGAGCAGACCACCAGCGAAAGGCAGCCGCCGACCAAGCGGCCACGGGCTTTGCCGGGCTGTAGACCGACCAAACCGGTTTGCTTGATCTCGCCGAGCGGTTGGGGATCGGTGAGAGCTCGAAGCAGCGAGCGCTCGCCGGCTTCGGCCAAGCGGTCGCCGATGTCCTTGGCCACCACCGGCCCGTGGAAAGTCACCCAGCCCCAGCGCTGCCAAGCAAAGTTGAGCAGGGAAGTGATGTCGGAATAGCCCATCAGGATCTTGGGAACCGGCGGATTCAATTTTTCGAGCTGGGGCAAGAGCCGCATCGAGCCGTAGCCGCCGCGGGCGGCGAAGATGGCTTTGACGTCGGGAGCCAGGAGGAATTCCTTGAGCTCGCCGTAGCGGCGGGGATCGGAGCCGGCCAGATAACGCTGCCTAGAGAAGAGGTCCTCGCGGTAACGGACGTTAAAGCCCAAGGATTCCAAGCGCCGGACGCCGCGCTGAAAGGCTTCGGGATCGAAACAACTGGCGGGGGCGACAACGCCAATGGTGTCGCCCGGCTTGAGCGGCGACGCCTTGAGCGGACGGGCGGGCGGGACCATGAAGGAAACATACCTGGAACCCGGCCTCTTCCTCCAGGAATTTTCCTTGGTTGGGGCCGCCGGCCGAATTAGACTCTTTTCATGGCCGTTTACCTCACTCTTTTCTTCCCCGGCGGAAAAACCGGAATCCTCAAAAAGTGGCTGATGAAGATGGGCTCGGAGCTTCACGCCGGCGACCCGCTCTTCACCTATTCCGACGGTGCGGCCAAC
>JBIOXX010000337.1:0-7566 GCA_044869875.1 bacterium
ACCACCTATTGCTACCGAGTGCGGACCAAGCAGGATACCCTCCAGTCCGAATACTCCAATATCGCCGAGGTCCGGACTCCCGAGAAGGATCTGCCGATCCCGAGCCTCGATCAAGCCACGGCCCTAAGCGAGAGCGTGGTCTTCCTGTCCGGCGGCGTCAATAATCCGGACACCGTCCTCGGCATCCGCGTCGAACGCGGTAACGCCTCTTGCGCACCGGAAAGCTTCGCCGCGGTGGGAGACCCCACCGTCGCCGGCATGTTCTTCCAGCTGACCGACACCGGCCTGACCGCCAACACCACCTATTGCTACCGTGCGGCTTCGGTCAGCGACGAGGTCATTCCCGACGTCGGATCCGACATCTCGCTGTATTCGAACACCAAGACCGTCACCACCCTGGACGTCGGTGCCACTCCGATGCCGACTCCTTCGGTGACGCCGCACCCGACTCCGACCGCCACGCCGACGGCGACGCCGACCTCGACTCCGACGGCCACTCCCGATCCCACCGATCCGGACGGCGACGGAATCCCCAACGGCACCGATAACTGCCCCAGCGTCTCCAACGCCGATCAGGCCGACTTGGACGGCGACAACCTGGGCAATGCCTGCGATCCCGATGCCGACGGCGACGGTGTCTCCAACACCGACGAAGCGGCTCACGGCACCGATCCTCTAGATGCCGACTCCGATGACGACGGCACCAACGACGACAGCGACAATTGCCCGACCGTCGCCAACGCCGATCAAAAGGATAGCAATGAAGATGGACGCGGCGACGCCTGCCCGGCCGGAACCACCCCCGATCCGAACACCGGCCTGCCTCCGGGCGGCGCCATCGGTGGCGGCGGCGGTTTGTGCAGCCTCTCGCTGCACGCGACCGGCGGAAGCCTCCAATGGCTGGCCATGGGCCTTTTCGCCCTCGGCTTGGGCCTCAAGAGCCGTCTCTCCCATCGCGAATAGACGTTTCGCTTAATCTCCCTGTCACCGCCGCGGCGAGGTTTTCCTCCCGCGGCGGTTTTTTTTGTGTTAGGGCCGTCCACAACTTCCGGTCGAGGGCGCCGATAAAGAATTAGGAATCTTTAAAGATTCCGCGGCCTTTTTGCCGCAATGCGGCGATAAGGGGCCAAAGGAGATTTCCAATGCGGTGTCGTGCCCTTGTCCTTTCAGCGTTTTCCCTCAGTTTCCTCATGCTTTCCTTGACCGCCCAAGCCACGGTCGACAACCGCTATTGCGAGGTGAAGTCGGGTTCCGACAGCTCCGAAGACTTCAACAGCCTGCGCCGCAAGCTCGAAGAGGGCTTCAACCGCACCGGCGACCAGCCCCGCATGTGTACCGAGAAGATCAGCTTCGACGGCGATCAAAGCGGCGGCTCCTACAGCATCACTCTGGGCAGCTCGCTCTCGATTTCCAATTCCAGCGACTTGGACAAGGACGGCGACGGCTGGGGCCTAATCATCGACGGTTCCTCGGCCCTGAACGTCGAGATCCATGCCGAAGGCTTGGGCTCGGACTGCGCCTTCTCGGTCGACGCCAACAAGGTCAAGCTCACCGGCATGACGGTCTATGTCAGCAAATTGAAAAAAGCGGTTTGCAAGGCCGAGGAAGGCCTCGAAGTCGACGACAGCGGCTTGATCATCATCGCCGCCGACGATCCGGACAAGGACCACGTCGCCAATGAAGACGACAATTGCCCTGAAAGATTGAACCCCGATCAGGCCGACGGCGACGACGACAATGTCGGCAACGCCTGCGACAACTGCCCCAACGTCGGGAACCCCAACCAGAATGACGGCGACGACAACGGCATCGGCGACGCCTGCCAGCATGAGCCGACTCCGACGCCCACGGCGCTGCCGACGCCGACGCCGACTCCACCGCCGACCCCGACGCCTCCGCCGACTCCGTCACCGACCGCTACGCCGGTGCCGACGGCCACTCCGGTGCCGACGGCGACCGCGACTCCGTCCGAAACCCCGATCGTAAGCACTCCGCCGGGCGACCCCAATGACGGCGACGCCGACGGGGTGGCCAATGCCGACGACAATTGCCCCAGCATTTCGAACAACGACCAGGCCGACGACGATGGCGACGGCATCGGCAATGCCTGCGATCCCAGCGCCACCGGCAGCGATCCTGGATCCACCAACGGCGGGGACGGCGCAACGGTCGACCTCGACTCCGGTGCCAACAGCGGCTGCACCTTGGGCGCCGGCGATGCCGGCGGGCTCCTAAGCTCGCTGCTCTTCCTGGCTCCTGGCGTGGTGGGATTCTTCCGGCGACGCAAATCTCGAAACTAGCAGCGGTTCATTTCCGCCACCAGCTCTTCCATCAAATTGGCCGCCTTGCGGTGGTGCAGCAGTGAAGCCGATTGCCCGGCCCAAAGCGGCATGAGATCGTCCCGCCCCTTGGCCAGCATGGCCGGCTTGATCTGCTGGAGAATCCAGCTCTGGGCCGGATAGGCGCAGATTTCGGCGCCCCGCCCTTTCATCTCCCGAATCAAGCGATTCTCGATGCCCCGAGCCAACCTTCCGGTGAAGGCCCGGGTCAGCGCGGTGTAGCGGGCATCGTAGGAGAACAATTTTTCTTTGTGGTAGCGATTGGCACTCGATTCCTCGCAGGCCAGGAAAGCCGTCCCGATCTGAACCCCCGAAGCGCCCAGCGCCAAGGCCGCCCGAATGCCACGGGAATCGGCGATCCCACCGGCGGCGATGACTGGAGCCCGCACCCGATCCACGACTTGAGGGATCAGCGAAAAAGTGCCCATCAGCGAATCCTCGGCCGGCCGCAAGAAGGCCACCCGGTGGCCGCCGGCTTCGAAGCCCGAGACGACGATAAAATCGACGCCGGCTTCATCCAAGGCCACCGCCTCGTCGATCGTGATCGCGGTGCCGACGGTGGCGATCTCGCGCCGGCGGCACTCTTCCAAAATCTCCTTCGAGGGAATGCCGTAGACGAAGCTGAACACCGGTGGCTGGGCGCGCAGCAAGGCCTCGATCTGATCCTCGAAGCGCTGGCCGAATTGCTGGGGATAGGCCGGCTCGGCCACCTCGAGCTGCTGGAAATAGGGCCGCAGCGCGGCCAAGCTCCGCTCGAAGCTTTCCTTCGAAGGCGCCAAGCCGTCGGCGTCGTGATCCGAGACCCATAGGTTGATGGCGAAAGGCTTGGAAGTCTGCTGCCGTATTTCGGCGACCAGCTCTTCGATTTGCAAGGGGGGCAGGTGGTGGGCTCCAAAAGAGCCCAGGCCACCTGCGTTCGAGACGGTCGTCAGCAAAATGTGAGAGGATAGGCCGCCGCCGAAGGGCCCCTGAACGATGGGATATTTCAAGCCCAGGCGACGGCTGACCTCGGTATCGTTCCACATGGCGGCCCCCTTAAGCGGCCGCTTCCTTGGCGGTCAGGCCTTCGGCTTTCAAGGCCTCCTGGACCTTGGGCCGGGCGGCGACCCGTTCGATGTACTCATTCAGCACCGGAAAGGCCGAGGTATCGATTTTCAAAACCCGCGTCCAATTCAAGACCGTGAAAAGATAAGCGTCGGCGACGGTAAACTGATCGCCCATTAGATATTTCTTTCCTTCAAGCTTTTCCGAAATGAGCTTGAAGCTCCGCGCCAGCTTCTTCCGATAAAATTCAAGGGTCTCTTCATTGAGGCCGTAGAAGAAGGGCCCGAAGCTTTTGTGAACTTCGGCCGAGATGAAATTCAGCCACTCGTTGAGCCGCACCCGCTCGAAGCTGCCGGGCTTCGGCGCCAGGCCCGATTCCGGTTTTTGATCGGCCAAATACTGGACGATCGCCGCGCCTTCCGAAAGTATCTCGCCGTTGTCGAGCTGGAGCTGGGGAACGTAGGATTTATGGTGGACCGAATTGAAATCGGTCCCCTTTTCGGTTTTCTTGGTCTTGAGGTCGACCTTTTCGAGGTCGAAATTGTATCCGGCCTCGCGGAGAACGATGTGGGGTGAGAGCGAACAAGCGCCGGGAGAGTAATAAAGCTTCATAGATGGCCCTTTCTTAGATGGTTAATTCTATAAACTCTGTTCCATTTATGCCTATTGGTTGCTATAAACAAGTAGGTACTTTTAAGTAACTAGTCACTAGTAGGTAACCAAATGAAAGATATTCGAGATTACAGCGAGATGCGCTGCCCAATGCACGGCCTGCTCTGCCTGCTCAACGGTCCCTGGACCGTTTACATCCTCTGGCTGATCCGGACCCATGGGCCGCTCCGCTTCGGTCAGATCCGGAAAAATATCCCGAGCATTTCGGCCAAGGTCCTGACCAACCGGCTGCGGAAGCTGGAGGAAGCGGGGATTTTGCTGCGCCACCAGGAGTCAACGATTCCACCGAAGGTGACCTACAGTTTCACCGAGCGCGGCTGTGAGCTGAACGAGCTGCTCGATGAAATCAATGCCTTGGCCCTGGCTTGGACGCGGGGTTCGACGAAAAGCCGGCCCAAGGCCAAAGCCAGCTAGCGGCTGCGGCGGCCGTGAAAATCCCGGCCGAGCTGGCCTTTTAAAAAATCCAATAATTCTTGAGCGGTAATGAGGCCCAGCACCTTGGGGCCTTCGGTGACGAAGAGCGTGAGCTTGCCGCGCTTGATCGTTTCGAGCGCGCTCCAGGCGCTGGTCTGAGGCCCGACGCTGAGCTCGCGCCAGGCCGGATTGGAAAAATCGCCGACCGTCGCGCGCTGCCATTCGCCCCACTGAACCTCACGCAGACGATTCGTTTCCAAAAAGCCCACCAGCTCGCCGGAATGGGTGACCGGATAGCAAGAAAATGTCGCGATTTGCCCGATCCGGCTCGGCAGCTCGCTCAAGCGTTCCTCGGGATGAAGCTCGATGAAGGCGGTTTGCATGAGGCTGCCGACCGGTGTTTTTTCGAGGGCCTTCTTGAGCACGATCTGCTCCTCGCTGGCCCGCGAAGCCTGCTGGAGGAAAAAGCCGATCATGATGTACCAGAGGCCACCGAAAGCCCGGCCCCGGGCGATCGTATAGACACCGTAAGCCACCAAGAGCCAGCCGAAGCCCCAACCGATCTTGGCCGCAACTCGGGTCGCCCAGTCGTAATTTTTCTTGATCGCCCAAAGGATCGAACGAAAAACCCGGCCGCCGTCGAGAGGAAAAGCCGGCACCAAGTTGAAGGCCGCCAGCATGAAGTTCATAAAACCGAGATAATAAAAGATGAGCTGGAGTGAGCGATTGCCGCCGCCGACGTCGACCCAATGCTGAAGATAAAAGAAGAGCAGTCCCAAGGCCCCGCTGGCCAGCGGCCCGACGATCGACATGAAAAACTCGACCCGCGGCGACTCGGCTTCCTCGTGCATCTCGGCGACGCCGCCGAAGATGAAAAGCGTGATGCCGTCGATCTTCATCCGATAGTGCCGGCCAACCACCGCGTGGGCCAGCTCGTGGAAAAGAATCGAGAGGAAGAGACCGACCGCGGCGACGAAGGCCATCGCCCAATAAGCGCTGGCCGGCATTCCGGGATGATTCACCGGGAAAAACCCCTGGGCCAAGCTATAGGTCACCAGCAGAACGATGACGAGCCAGCTCAGGTCGATGCGAATGGGGAAGCCCAGCAGTTTGAAAATTTCGATTCGTTTTCCGAACATTGTTCAGCCTTAGTCCAGCCTTAGCACAGCTTGCTGCATCGAGTCATTTTTTTCAAGAATTTCAGGAACTTGTCTTTTGAAACGCAGGACCGTAGAATCCGGCTTAGAGGTGTCCTATGCCCCGAGTCGTTCTGGAAAAATTTTCCGTCGAAGGGCTTTCGATCCTCGATCCCGAAGGCCACGCCGATCCGGAGCTTGAGCCGAAGATCCCCGCCCCTCAGCTCAAGCGTATCTTTCAAGACATGCTGTTGGCTCGCGAGTTCGACGCCCGTTCGATCGCGATGCAACGGCAGGGCCGATTGGGAACTTACGCTCCGGCGACCGGCCAAGAAGCGATTCCGATCGCGGTCTCGGCGGCCCTCGAGCCCGGCGATTGGGCTGCGCCCTCCTTCCGCGAGCACGGTCTCTTCCTTTCCCGGGGCATCAAGCCCTCGACGCTCTTTCTCTTCTTCATGGGCAGCGAGGAAGGCAACCGCCTGCCGCGGCGCTTCCGCACCCTTCCCTTCTGCGTGCCTTGCGCCACTCAGGTTTTGCACGCGGTCGGATTGGCGATGGCCGCCAAATATAAAAAAGATCCGGCGGTGGTGGCGACTTTCTTCGGCGACGGCTCGACCAGCGAAGGCGATTTTCACGAAGCTTTGAACTTCGCCGGCGTTTACCGGACGCCTAATCTCTTCATCTGCCAAAATAACCAATGGGCGATCTCGACCGGCCGCGAAGCCCAAACCGCCAGCGCCACTCTGGCTCAGAAGGCCTTGGCTTACGGCTTGCCCGGATTGCAGGTCGACGGCAACGACGTCCTCGCAGTCTACGCCGCGACTCGCGAGGCCGCCGATCGGGCCCGCAGCGGCGGCGGTCCGACCCTGCTGGAGTGCCTCACCTATCGGCTCGGTGTCCACACCACTTCCGACGATCCCAGCCGTTACCGCCGCGAGGCCGAAGTCGAGGCTTGGCAGGCCAAGGATCCGATTTTGCGCTTCGAAAAATACCTGCTGGCCCAGGGAATCCTCCAAGACGGCGATCGCCAGCGCTGGACCGCCGAATTCGGCGAACAGCTCAAGGCCGCGGCCGCCGAGGCCGAGGAGATCTGCCGCAACCTCAGCCCCGACGAGATGTTCACCTACATGTATGCCGAGCTGCCCGAATTCCTGAAGGCCGAACGCGAGGAGGTCCTCTCCTTGAGCTCGGCCTTGGAAGTTCCGGGGAGGGCCCATGGATAAGCTCACGCTGGTTCAAGCGGTCAACCAGGCCCTGCACCGGGCCATGCAGGAAGATCCCAACGTCCTTCTCTTGGGCCAAGACGTGGGCCGGGCCGGCGGCGTTTTTCGCGCCACCGAAGGATTGCTGGAGCGTTTCGGCAAGGACCGGGTCCTCGATACGCCCTTGGCCGAGGCGGGCATCGTCGGCTGCGCCGTCGGCATGGCGCTTTACGGGCTGAAGCCGGTGGCCGAAATGCAATTCTCGGGCTTCGCCTATCAGGCCTTTCACCAAGTCGAACAGCATGTCTCGCGTTACCGCAACCGCACTCGAGGCGAATTCCCCTTGAGCATGGTGATCCGCATGCCTTACGGCGGCGGCGTCCGGGCCTTCGAGCACCATTCGGAGAGCCGCGAAGCCTATTACGCCCATACTCCCGGCCTGAAGGTCGTCATTCCCTCGACGCCCCGCGACGCTTACGGACTGCTTCAATCGGCGATCCGCGACCCCGATCCTGTCGTTTTCATGGAGCCGAAACGGATCTACCGAAGCTTCAAAGAGGCTTTGCCCGAAGAGGAAGAACCGATTCCGCTCGGCCAGGCCAAGATCGTCCGACCCGGCGAAGAGCTCACTTTGATCAGCTACGGCGCGATGATGCCGGTGACGCTGGAAGCGGCCAACCAGATGGGCGCGGACCATTCCATCGAAGTCATCGACCTCCGCACGCTCTCGCCGCTCGACCGTCCTACCCTTGTCGCTTC
>JBIOXX010000338.1:0-3535 GCA_044869875.1 bacterium
GAGGACCTCGTCGACCTTGATCTCGTATTCGGGAGCGCCGAAGATTCGGGCCAAGGTTTCGCGCCGCCCGGCCCTTTCGAGATTGGCTCGGCTGTGGAAGAGCTCGAGATCGGAGAGCGAGACCAGCGGAAAATTCTTCAATTGGCCGGCTTTGACCCGGTTCTGGCTGGCGAGTTGGGCCAAGACTCGCTTGCCGCGAAGTGCGATCATCCCCAAGGAGTGGGCGATCCGGGCCAAGGAAGGGGCTTCGTAGCGCGGGTGGTACCAAAGGCTCAGGCGGCGCTCCCAGCGCTTTCGAGCGATGAATTTATCCCACATTTGAAGCAAGCGGGCTCCTTGCTCACGATTATAGCCCATCGACAGCGAGGGTCCTGCCATATTTTTTTTCAAGATTGACGGGCCGCCGTGGCTTGGCGACGATGCCTCCATGGCCAGGCAGGATGCCCTCGGATATTTCGGGGCCACCAAAAATCCCAGTCCCCGTTTCCTCCGCAAGATCAGTCCGGCCTTGAAGCTGCTCGAGCGCTACTTCGGCTACGAGCTGCAGGGCTGGGCCAACGTTCCGCGGCAAGGGCCGGCGCTCTTGGTGATGAACCACGGGGTCTTGCCCTTTCACGCCTTCCTGCTGACTCGGCAGATTTACACCAAAACCGGGAGATATCCCCGAACCTTGGCGGCGGAGTTCCTCTTTAAGTTGCCCTGGCTCCGGGACCTATTCTTAAAGGGCGGGGCGCTCAATGCCAGCCGGCGCAACGCCGAGCTCCTGCTGAGGCGGGGAAACCTGGTGACCGTCGCTCCCGGCGGAATTTACGAGGCCTTGCTCATCCATCCCGGCGCCGAGCGAATCCCTTGGCGGCGGCGCTACGGTTTCGTCGCGGTGGCCACTAAAATGAAAGTACCGATCATTCCTTCTTATTGTCAGGGGATCAACGAGGCTTACCTAACCTCGCAAGTCCTGCTCAAACAGCGGATTCGCTCTTTGAAGCGGTCCCGCTTCGCCATGCCGCTCTTCTTCGGGATCGGCCTTTTCCCTTTCCCGGTCAAACTGACCCATTGGATCGGCAAGCCGATCCCAACCGGCCGGAAGAAAGGCGAAACCTTTCGCCAGGCGGTGCGGCGGATTCACGATGAGGTCTTGAGCGCGATGCGGGACTTGATGGAAGTGGCCAAGAAAAGCTCGGGCTAGCGCAGGCCGTTGAAGCCGAGGTCTTCCAATCCCAAAATGGAGAATTTAGCCAGGACCCGCGAAGCCTCTTCTTCGGCGCGCAGGATGTCGACCGTGTCCTTGACCAGGTACTGGGTGCTTTTCTCCAGGTCTCGGAGGAAGCTGAGCTTGGCCCAAGTCGTTATCAAGGTGTCGAAGCGTTTTCGGACTTCGACTTGGGCCCGAAGCTCCGCGGCGCTGAGTTCGCGCATGATCATATCCTTCTTTTTGTCTTCCTTGGTTCCCAAGGCCCGGAGTCGATCCACTTCCTTGCTGAGCTTTTCGAGCTCGGTTTTCCGATTTTTCTCGAGCTTGCGGATGTCGGTCCGGATCTTGTCGAGGGGAAGGTTTTTAGGCCGATAGCCTTCGGCGGTGATCTTTTCCCAGCTGGCGTGAAAGGGCGAATCCTTGGCGGCCTGGGAATAGCTTTGCAGGAAACGATCGCGAATCAGCCGTTCTTCATATTGGCTGCCGAAGTTCCGGAGCTGTTCGAAGCGCTTTTCATAGTTGCCGCGGGAACGGAAATAGAAAGCGTTCAGGGCGGTGGCTAAAAGCGGCGCTTCGTCGAATCCTTTGAGATTTATCTCTTCCCAAGCGGCCAAGTCTTCTTCGCTCATCTGATCCAGCCGCCGGCCCGAGCTTTCGAGCAAGTAGAGCCCTTGCATGGTGTAACGCTCGAAGGCATGGGCGACTCGGGCCGCCGGTTGGGCCGCGCCGTCGTGGCCCAAATCGAAGAGGGCTCCGAGCCAGTGGATCTTGGACTCGTCGGTGAGCGGTGCGCCGAGAATCGGATTCAAGTGAAGCTGGTCGAGGGTCGGATCATAGTATTCGCCCGGCGGAAGCTCGGGTTTGGAAAAAATAACCTTGAGCTTTCCTTCCTCAACTCTTCGGAGGGTCTCGCTGAAAAAATTTTGGTATTCGTTTTTGAAAAATCCGCCGGGGCCTTTGGCGGTTTCGAGCAGGGCCATGGAAAGGCCGAAGACTTGGGCCTTCTCTTGGGGGTTGAATCCTATCGTGGGGCCGGCCCGCTTGATGCGCAAAGCCAGGCCCTCGGCCTCCTTCATGGAAGGCCCGGCAAAATAACTCAGGCTTCCCCGAGGCTGAGCCGGGCAGGCGGCCGGTCTGGCTGCACCATAGCTGGACTCTTGGCCCGGGCAGTCAGGCTCGGGCGGCGCCGGCGGCGGCGAGCTTGGCTCGGATTGTGGTGGAATAGCGCTCGAACAGCCCAGAAGGGCGAGCCCGGCAACGGCTAGCAAGAGTAACGGCCCCATCGAAACTCCATCGTCTGCACAGATGCACAAAGGTGATTGATGGGATTGATCGAGGACTGGGGCGATAAGTTGTTGATTATTTTGCCGGTGCCGGCTCGGGGGCCAAGGAAATGCCCGGGCCTTCTGCCCGCAAGGCGGCTTGATGAGCCTTGGTGCCGATCCAATTTTGCAGCCTGACATAGCCCGGAATCCCAGCGGTCAGGGTATTTCCTACCTTGAGGGCGATGAGGAAGGTTCCACCCTTCAGCCAAGCATCCCCTGAAAATGCATGCTCCGCCGCGGCGATTGGATCGAATTGGCCCTGCTTCGCCAGTTGGTAATTTTGGATGAGGAATTCCCAGCCTTGGAAGGCGATGGCTTCGGTGCCGAAGGATCCAGTCCGGCTTCCGACCTCGGCGAGAGTCGTCTCCAGCATCATCCTTTCCTTGATATAAGCTTGGCGCAGCGCCGTTTCGGAGAGGAACTCTTCGCCGAGTGCCGCTTCCGCCGTCAGCTTTCCCTGCTTGACAAAGCGGCCGACGGCGATCTGGTGAAGCCGGCCTTCGAAGAATTTGCCGAAGCCCTGGGTCGCCTTGCCGACCGCGGCGAACATTCCCCAATTGAGCAGCGACTTTTCTATGAAGCCGCCGGGATCCTTGGCGATGTCGACCAAGGCCTTCTTGACTCCGGCAGCGCCCTCATAGACTCCGCCGCGATAGACCCGCTCGGAGAGGGTGAACATGGCGGCGTTGGCCGCGCCTTGAAGGATTCGTCCGCCACCCAGGGCCGCGATGCCGCCGCTGAACAGGCCGGCGGTGGCGGCGCTGGCCACCACGATCCCGACTCCAATGGTGAGTTGATTGAAGGTGGCCGAGTCCTCGTATTGCTCCTTGAGCTCGCGGTGAATGGCCATGTTGTTCAGGCGGAGGAATTTTTGCCTTACCAGCTCGACGGATTCGCGGTCGTTGGGGCCGAGTCCATCCAGGTCCTTCAGCAGGTTTTGATACTTCGTCCTAACGATGACGAAATTGCCGTCGGTGTCGAAGGTGTTCCACTCCATCGTGGCCGAGGAATCGACCAG
>JBIOXX010000339.1:0-5016 GCA_044869875.1 bacterium
TCTGGCCCTGATAACGGATCGGTGCGGCGACATGAAGCACCGAGCTGGCCGGGTTGTTCGGCGCGTCGCGACTGGTGCGGGCGCCGTATTCGCCGCGCAGGGTCAGATAGACGTCGCGCCATTGGAGGAAATTCTTGCCTTCGTCGCGACCTTGGGAATCGAAGAGCACCGTGCCTTTAGCGTCGGTGACATAGACCCGCTCGTCGACCTGGGTCTTCACCATTTTGTAGATTTGAGCCCGAATCGGCCGATCTTTCAGCTCGCCGAAAGCCCGGCGCAGGCCCTCGACTGGAATCGTCGAGTCCTTCATCTCGCTCTCCAGGAAGGCCGCCAGCAAATTGGCCTCGTCGACCAGGACTTCCTCGACCGCTTCGAGATAACGCGGCCGCAGCTCGGCCAAGATATGGCGGACCAAGAAATAGAATCCGACGCCGACCAGCAAGGTGAAACTCAAGATGATGCGGGTGCGAAGCTTCACCAATCTTCCTTCAACGCATAACCGCTGCCGCGGTGGGTTTCGATGGGATCGATCTCGGGCCGAACTTTCTTCAGCTTGGCCCTTAGGCTTTTGATATGGGCATCGACGGTGCGGTCGAGGCTGGCTTCGGGCTCTTCCCAAGCCAGATCCATCAACTGATCGCGGGAAAGGACCCGGCCCGGCCTTTCGATCAGGACCCGCAACAAACGATACTCGTAGCGGCTGAGCGGCAAGATTTCCCCGAAATAGCGGATCTTCAAGCGGTCGGCGTCGATCTCGAAGGGAGTTTTGGAAGCTTTCGGTGTTGCAGCCCCGGGAACGAGGCCGGCGCTGCGGCGGAGCAAGGACTTCACTCGCGCCGCCAACTCCCGGGGGCTGAAGGGTTTGACGACGTAATCGTCGGCGCCGATCTCCAAGCCCACCACTCGGTCGATCTCGCCGGCTCGGGCGGTGAGAAAAATCACCGGCAGGGCGCTGCTCTTACGCAGCTCGCGGCAAAAGTCGAAGCCGTTGCCGTCGGGCAAGCCAACGTCGAGGACCAGGAGATCGATGCCGCCCGAAGCCAGCCGCTCGCGGCCCTCGCCCAAGGTACTCCGCCACTCGGTTTGAAAGCCTTCGGCCTCCAAGGCGTAGCGGATATTGTCAGCGATGGAGCTTTCGTCTTCGAGGATGAGGATCTTGCTCATGGAGGCCAAAGGTTTACCCTGAGCCCGGCCTATTTAAAGCGATTTTCCATATTCTCGTAAAAAAATAATAATATCATATAGTTATATTTCAAGCCGGACGGCGATTTTTCAAAACCTTTCTCAACCCCCGCCGATAAAGCCCCCAGACCGAAACGGGGGCACGTTTGCGAGTCGAATAGATGGGCAACACCCCCGGCATCCCTTCCCGCGCCGTGGCGCGAGATTCCGGATCCACTTTTAATGAGCTTCCTCTCGAAGGCCAGAATTTCGGCGGGCCTTTCTCGGCCCGGAGCTCGACTCCGGAATCCGGTCTCGCACCAAATCCCGAAGCTCTGCGTCAGGCCGCCCTAAGTCTCGAATCCAACCCTCGCTTTTCGTTTCGATCTTTTCTCAGCGAGCTTCCATCGACGCGTCTCGATTTCGGAGCCGGAGCCCGAGCTCAGTCCTTTTTCAACGTTCCGGTCGAAACCCGGCCGCGCGATGCCGAAACCCTGACCGCGGCGCTAGAGAATTTCCGCAATTCGGGCTCGCAATCCGAAAATCGACACTACCTTCGGGCCTTGGCCCAAGGAGTCGCTGACCAGGTCGCCGAAGCGCCGGCGGTCGAAACTCGATTGGAACGGCTCCGGCTTCTCGCCGATGCCTATTCGGCCTTGACCGGCTCCGAAGCCTGGGTTGGCGATCGAACCGAGCTCGAACGAATCTTAATCCGCTGGCTCGAAGAGTTGAGCTCTCATCCCATCGATGACGAGACCCGAATCGCCGACCTAAGCCGCATCGCCGGCTTGGCCGACCGGATTGATTCGAGCGCCGCGCTTTCCTCCCTCGGCGACGCCGTGCAAGGCCAAGTCGACGAGTGGCGAAACATTCCGGGCCGGCAGCGCGCCTTCCGGCTGCTCGAAGGTACTTGGCAGGCCTTGGGCGAAACCGGCCGGAATTTATTTCAGGATTTACTCGACGAGCTCGATGGCGATGCTCGCACTTTGGAGCGTCAAGCCGAGCAGGCCGCCCCCGCAGCTCGAATCCAAGCGCTGGGCGAGATCGCCGCGCTCTACCGCCTGCTGGCGAATCATCCCGAAGCCGGCGAGCACTATCTCCAGCGCTGGCGCCAAAGCATCGAAACCATTTTAGAGCGGGTCGGTTCCGAGGAAATTTCGCCGGCCCTGCGCCTTCAAGTTCGGCGTCAGATTCTGAGCGAATGGGAAGGCGCCGGCGAAAACGAAAGAGCCCAAAGCCTGCGTCAATCGATGGAGAGCGAAGCCGAGCAAGCCTTGGTCCGCGGCCGCCGGCGCCAGGGCGCGATTTCGGAGCGTTACCAAGCCTTGCTTGAGGCCCATGGAATTTTTCGGGAGCTGGGCGAAGAAACCGGAGTCCAACGCAGCTCGGCTAGTCTGCGTCGCTTTCTAGCTGAAATGGAACATGCCGCCGCCGAGCGTAGCAACGTCGAAGTGCAACGCCAAGTCGCGGCGCTCAGCCTCGAAGCTTATTTGGAAATCGGCGATCTTGACGCCGCCGAGATTCGGCTCGGAGAGCTCCGCCAAATTTTGGCGTCGGAGCTCGAGCAAAATGAGCCCAGGACCGCCGCCGAGGACGGCATCGATCCCCGAGCCCAATGGCTGCTTCGACTGGGTAGCTACGCCCAAAGAATCGCGGCCCAAGCATCCGAGCTCAGCGGTGAAGCTCCGGACTTTTCGCTCTTCCGCGAAATTCTCACCGACCTTGGCGGCTTGGGGGTGCGCAGCGGTCAAGCCAGCATGGCGCTTTACGGCCGCTTCATGCGTGCCGTCCTCGACCAAGATCCGGCAGCGGCGAATATCTACGAAGAATTGCAAAATTGGCGGCCCGAACCCTTCGCGGTCTGGAGAGATACTCCGGCCCTATTCTTTCCCGAAGCAGTCCGGAATTACCAAGCCGATCCCTTTCAAAGGATGGCCGAGGAGATCTGGCGAGTCCAAGGCCCGATGAGCTTGCTGCCGCGGGCGACTTCGACTCTCCAATTCCTTTCGCTGCTGATCGAAGGAAATTTCAACAGCCGCCGCGCCGCGGCCGCGGCCGCCAACCAAGCGACGGCGCCGATCGAAGAAGAGCGCGACCGGATGCGGCGGTATTTAAGCCATGTTCAAAGTCTGCTGACTTCGGGACGGGCCCAAAGCACCCGCGAAGCGATCTTCATGCTGCCGCAAATTCTCGGCGAAGAGCGGGCGGCCCAAAATTTCTATCGCAGCATCGAGAGCGCCTTTGGCGCCGGAAATCTGGCCAGCCGACTCATCGACAGCGAAGCCATCGTCGATCCCGAAGTCCGAGCCCAGGCCTGGCTTTCGTTGGCCCGGGAGATGATCGTCGCCGATTCGCTCAACCACCGGGCCGACGCCATGATCGGAACGCTCTTGGAAGCGGCCGAACAGAACGGCGGCCGCGGCCGGGCTCCGCGACCCCTGCTCGAGATCCTACGCAATTTAGCCAGCGAAAACCGTGACCTCGACGACTTCGCCGAGCTTCACAACCGGATCGCCGGCAACGAGACTCTGCGCCAACAAATCCAAGGTACCCGTGACGCCGGGCTTTACGTCCAGACCATGAATCAGGTGGTCGATTCGGTCTTATCGGTCGAGGGCGGGGCCATCATGCTCGCTTCGATTTTCACTGCCGGCTTGGCCGCCGAGCTGGCCGGCGCCGCCATGCTGGCCCGACTGGGCAGCGGCGCCTTCACCGTGGTCAACGGCGTCTCGCGGATGACCTGGGCTGCCCGTCTCACCGTCGGCGCCACCCGGATCGGCGCAGCCTGGGTCGCGCGCAGTGCCACCGAGTTAGGCGGCATTGCGGCTTACCGCTCTTGGACCGGACGGCGAGCGATGAGCTTCGAAGAGATTCGGGTCCGCCTGATTACTTCGCTGTTTTGCTCGGTCGGCGACGAGTTCGCGACCCATCTGACTCGGGCCTTGCTGGGAAGAGCTTTGGGCCAACATCACGCCGTGACCGAGGTCGCCGAATTCTTCGCCTCGGGCTTGGGCGAGATGTGGGGCGAAGACGTCGGCGCCAGGGTTGCCGGCCAAGCCGCCGACACTCGGCCCTTCTTGGTCCGCTATTTCGAAGAGACTCTTCACGGCTCCTTCTTCGTCGCCGGAACTCGAATCGGAGCGCCGCTCGCAGCGGCCTTGCATTCAGGCTGGCAGAATTTTTCGACAGCGAGGCCGCCGCGGCCAGCGCCGGCGATAAGCTCGGTCGGGGCCAGCGCTGAAGTCGATCTCGAAATCAACGTCGAGGTCGGCGTGAGCCCTCGTCGCGGAACCTTGGCCGCCGGCCTGCTCTCGAACCAAGCCAATCCCCGGATCGAACATTTCCGCATCCTGCGGTTCTACAATTCCGGCGACCGACGTTTAGTCGAGCTGAGCCCGCTCCGGGGCGGGGAGACGACTTCTTTCGCTTTGACGCTGGAAGAAAATGGCCAGCTCCAAGTCGATCAGGAAATCAGCTTCATCCCGGCCATCGAAGGTGGCAGTGGGGACCACCGCTTCTTTCTCTTCGACGAATGGCTGGAATCGGCCGCGATCCTCGCCGTCAACTCGCCGGAGCTGGAGGATTTCACCCGCGACTTGGGGCGGGCCTGGGAGGATAGAGAAATTTCCTTTCCGACGATGCTCGAGAGGATGCGGACATACATCCGCCAGGAAATCCCGATCGAAGGCCAGCCCGGCTTGCTGGCTTCGCTGGCCGCGACCCTGGCCCGCCAAGATCTGATCGAAGCGGCCCATCAAATTCTGGAAGAAGAAAATCTTTCGCTTCGCGACGTGGTTCCCGATCTGCCCGACGTCTGGGATACCGAAGAAGACTTGGCCCGGGTCCAGCTGGTTC
>JBIOXX010000340.1:0-14951 GCA_044869875.1 bacterium
TCCTCCGGTCTTAAAACTCTTAGAGCGCGCTCCTATAGCGGTTTGCGGGGATGTTGGCAAGAAGGGAGAGGTTGAATGATCCCACGCCGGTTTTCGGTGTTTTTCTGGGCTTTCTTGATGATTTTGGCACCTCGGCCGGCCTCGGCGCAAGGGGGCTGGCAGCAGCGGGCCCAAGGCTTGGCCAGCAACGGCGGGGTCCTGGCCGTCGACGAGAAGGGCAAGATCCTCTTCGCCTACAATGCCGACAAGCCCTTCATCCCGGCCTCGACCCTCAAGGTTCCGACTTCCTTGACCGCCCTCGAGACCTTGGGAAAAAGCTATCGCTATAAGACCGACTTCTTCATCGACGGCAACGGCGATCTCTACGTCAAGGGCTACGGCGATCCCTTCTTGGTCTCCGAGGAATTCCCGCTCATCGTTCAAGCTTTGAAAGGGAAGGGCCTGTCGTCGGTGCGCAACATGGTCCTCGACGGCTCTTACTTCGGCCCTGATTGCCAGGTGCCGGGCTTGGTCGGCTCGCTCAATCCTTACGATGCCTACAATGGCGCCTTGCTCGCCAACTTCAACACGATCAACGTCGTCAAGTCGGCGACCGGCGAAGTCAAGAGCGGCGAGGAACAGACGCCGGTCACCGAGATCACCCGGACCTTGGCGATGGCCGCTCCGCCCGGCAAGAGCCGGATCAACGTCGCGACCCATGCCAAGGAGGCGGCGCTTTATCCGGGGTATCTATTGAAGGAGTTCCTGACTCAGCAGGGAGTGCAGGTTTCGGGATCGGTCAGCTTGGGGACGGTGCCTTCGGGAGCCAAGCCCCTTCTGTCCTATCAATCCAGCAAGAACTTGGTCCAGATCCTGGAGCCGGCGCTGAAGTTCTCCCAGAACCTCATCATGAACCAATTGCTGTTGACGATGGGCGCCGAGAAGTTCGGCGCGCCAGCCTCGCTGGCCAAGGGAAAGAAAGTGTTGGAGGATTATCTGAAGGCGCTGGGCCTGCAGAACTTCAACGTCGAGGAAGGTTCGGGAATCTCGCGCAAGAATTACATCACCCCGCTGGAGATGGATAAGGTGCTGGTGAAATTCTTCCCCTACTATCAGCTCCTGCCGGTGAAGAACGGGATGTGGGTCAAGACCGGCACCCTGACCGGAGTTTCGAGCTTGGTCGGCTATTTTCAATCGAAGAGCTACGGCTGGGTGCGATTCAGCATCATCCTCAACCAAGCCGCCAATCAGCGGGAACAGATTGCGCAGATATTGTTCGAAAATTTGCAGTGATTATTTTTTAATTAATTTTCCCAGATAATACCCAGTCGGCAATGCCGCGATCCAGATCCCGGCGAAAGCCCAGCCGCCCCAACCCAACCAATGAGTCAGGCCCCAGGCCGGCAACCAGCCGCCGAAAAACCCAGCGGCTAAGCCCCGCCAGCGGTGGGTTTTGCGGTTGACCTTGACGCCGAGGTCGCTGAACTGTTCGGTAAATTGATACATATCAAGATGCCGTGAGTTTCTCGGCCGCTTTCTCGAAGGCGGCTTTCAATTCCTGGTAGTTATTCGTCACTTCGAACTGGGGAAATTCCTGCACGATCTTCTCGGGCGGCAAGAAGAAGATCCCGACGTCGGCCGCTTCGAGCATCCCCACGTCGTTGTAGGAGTCGCCGGCCGCCACGATCTTAAAATTGAGATCGCGCAGCTTCTTCACCGCCTCGCGCTTCTGATCCTTCAGACGCAGCTGATAGTCGACGATCTTCCCGCTCTTTTCGACCTTGAGGTAGTGGCAGAAGAGGGTCGGGAAGTGGAGCTGCTTCATCAAAGGCTGGGCGAATTGGTAGAAGGTGTCGGAGAGGATGATGACCTGGAACTCCGACTGCAGCCAATGGAGGAAGTCCTGGGCGCCCTCGAGCGGCGCCATGGTCGCGATTACTTCTTGGATGTCCTGGAGCTTGAGGTGATGCTTGTCGAGGATCTGGAGCCGCTGCTTCATCAGCACGTCGTAGTCCGGAATGTCGCGGGTGGTGAGGCGAAGCTCGGGTATTTTGGTTTTCTCGGCGACGTTGATCCAGATTTCGGGAACCAGCACGCCCTCGAGGTCGAGGCAGGCAATCATAGAATCTCCTTGAATTGCTCCTAGCATGCCCGGAGGATTCTTCAACCTTCAATTGGCGGCGCCGCCTTGGCCACCGAAGTAACGGCGGTAGTTCTCCAGATCGCGGGCCTGCTCCGGCGTCAGCGTATCTTGAACCGGCAAGAGCAAGACGCTGCCGTCGGCCTGAGGCAGCACTTCGAGGTAGCGCTCGCCCTCGACGCATTGACCGCTGTCGCGAACCTTGAAATCCAAGGCCATCCGGTCGGGCGCGACGGTGGGAACGCAGACGAAGCGAGTGCGAAACGGATGAGCGCCGACCGGCGCCGCTGCGATCGTCAGCAAAAATATCAATGCCCGAATCAGTTTCTTCATTGTCCGCTCCAACTCAAGGGACAGCTCTCGAGCAAGGATTCGCCGCTCATTTCTTCACGGCAATAGCTCAAGGCCCGCTTCTCGGCTTCGAGGCAATCCTCCTTGCCCCGCGCGGTGATCTCGCCGCGATAGGTCGGCAAGCTGAGCTTGACGCCCAGCGGACTCAGCTCGGCTTTCGCCAAGCAGGTGAAATGCCAAAGCGGACTGGCGCTGAAGCGGTCCTTCGCCGGCCAGTTCAAGGTAAGGGGAGGGTAGAAGCGCAAGGAAGTCGCCGTCGGGATCAGGGCCATCGCTCCCTTGGGCTCCTTGCCGAAGATGACGATGTAGCGTTTGGCCCCCGGCGGGCAGTCGGCATCGGGCTCGATGGAGGTGAAGGTCAGGCCATCGGGCTCCTGGCGTTGAACGCACATCCGGCGCTCTTGAGGCAGGCCGTAGACGTAGTCCTCATTCCAAGCCCGGGCCGAAACCGGGGCCAAAGTTAGCCAAAAGAGGAAGGCCAGCCCCCAACGGCCCCCTCGCTTGCCTAAGAATGTGTGGAGTAAATGCCTCATCGCTATGCGAAGATTTTCCTTACGCGTATTGTACAATAAAATTAACAATTAATTTCATATAGTTATACAGAATTTGGAAAGCTTTTTCCAGAGAACAATTTTGGCACCGGCCTTGCTTAATATCTTTTAAAGTTTCACAGCTTTCAGGTAAGATTTCATCAGTTCAGGAGAAAATTTCATGGCCACTAGCATTAATCCCCAGATTTCGCAGGTTTCCCCCGCGCAAAGCACCGAGGTCGCGCCCCTTAGCAGCGGCGTCCCGACCAGCTCGGCGGTGGTTTCAATCCCGGCCGCTCCTGACCTCAGAAAATTCAATGCCCTGACCTCGACCCGGTCCTCCGGTCCCCGCGGAATCCTCGGCCGGCCGGTGGCGGGCAATGTCGGCGAGATCAATGCCGGCGGCGTGCGCGGTACTCCAGGCGATCTCGTCGAAAAAGTTTTGGAACACGAGCCGCCGCTGGGCCTGCTCAACGAAGCGCTTCGTCAATAAGGCAATAAGACCAGCCTCGAGGAAGCATGAACAAGAAAGAGCAACCTCCCCTCAAAGACTACGAAGATTTTCGCCGCCGGGTATTGGCCATGCCCCGCGATGAGCAGATTAAGGTTCTCACCAAGGCCTTCGACCTCATTTACGACAAGTTAGACGATAACGTTTGGCGCACCATCGCGACGGCGATTAAGCATGCCAAGGATGAAGGCTTGGAAGGTCACGAAGATTTTAAGATCGAAGCGAAAGACCTCAAGAATCTCACTCACATCCAAGACGGCTACCGAAAAAAATAAGGTTGTAACCCACTTCTCACCCTAGGTAAGATGAAGCATGGTTAAAGTCACCGGCCCTACCGGCCAGCAGGCGCCTGCGCCAGCGGCTACGTCTGACGTTCCGGCCAAGGATGCAGCAGCCAAGGACGCGGCGGCGGTGCCGGCCAAGCCGGCGGACGCCTTTGCCCAGGCGGCTGGTGGTTTGCTTGGCTATAAATCCTCCCCGCTGGTCTCGGGAGCGGTGAAGATTTTTTCCGACGGGGTGATGTTCCCTCCCAACTTGGTCGATCCCAAGGACCCGCGCAACGATCCCAAATATCTACGCTTGCTTGCCGCCGTCCTGGGCTTGGACGAGCTGGAACATTATTTCTATTCCCTGGAAGGCGAGAAGCAGGAAGAATACCTCGCCCATAAGGCCAAGCAGCGCGAAGAGAAGCTCGCCAAGGTCGAGCGCGAGAAGGAAGAGAAGCGCCGCCAAAAAGAAGGCGTCGAAGCCGAGCCCGCTGAAGAAGACGAAGAAGAAGAGTAAGCGGCCAATTCCAGGAAAATTTTCCGAAATCCAATGTTTTGAGAATCGCGTTGTAGCTATGGTTCACTCTGCGTGAAGGTGTTTTCTCATGCGGAAAAGCAGCATCATTTATTTGATTTGGGTAGTGGCCACGATCGGGGTGATCTACGCCATCATCCATTACGGCAATCGCCTTCAGGCGCCCGCCGCCTTGCCCAAGCATTGGGCCTTGCAAGTTGCCCAACTCTGCCCGCTTTTTCCCCATAATGAGTCGACGATGTTGCTTAAGCAGTCCGGCGAGACGCTGGAGGCCGCCTTCCTCCAGGCTCCTCATCTCGGCCTTCATGGCAAAATAAAGCGTGACGGAAACTTTCACATTTCCGGCGAGGCCCGGGGGCTGGCGGCTCTGGGTTGCCGCAATGGAAAATTTTTCTGGGAAGGGAGGGCCGACCGCGATTTCATCGACGGGGTGTTCAAAGTCGAAGGCGCCAATTGCCCAATTTGTCCCGAGCCGATCCAGATTAGCGGTCGGCCCCAGGTTCCGAAGTAAGGAAAAGATGTCGCAGCTCTTCCACAATCCTTTGGCCCTGCTCCTGATCCAGGCCATTCTCATCGTGCCGCTGGCTCGGCTCTTGGGCAACCTTTGCACCAAGATTCATCAGCCGATGGTGATCGGCGAGATTCTGGCCGGCCTGATGCTGGGACCTTCTTTTTTCGGCTGGCTCTTTCCCCAGGCCTACGCCACCTTGTTTCCGCCCGAATCCTTGCAGGGTTTGCAACTGCTCAGCCAGATCGGCCTCATCTTTTTCATGTTCTTGGTTGGCTTGGAATTCAATCCCAAGCTCTTGCGCGGCCACGGCGAAGCGGCGGTGGCGGTGAGCCACTCCAGCATTCTCACGCCCTTTTTGCTCGGGACGGTGCTGGCGATCTACCTCTATCCCAAGCTCTCCGACGACAGCGTGCGCTTCGGTCCTTTCGCCCTCTTCATGGGCGCGGCGATGTCGGTCACCGCCTTTCCAGTCCTGGCCCGCATCCTCAACGAGCGCAAGCTCACCCAAACCAAAGTCGGCGCCATGGCACTGACTTGCGCCGCGGTCGACGACGTCACTGCTTGGATGATGCTGGCCTTCGTCATCTCGGTGGTGAAAGCGACCGGCCTCGGCCACCTGCTGAAGATCATGTCGCTGACCCTGGTCTATGTCGGGGTGATGATTTGGCTGATCCGTCCGCTGCTTCGCCGTTTCGAGAAACGCTACAGCACCCGCGAGGGCCTTTCCCAAAACGCGGTCAGCATCATTTTCCTGCTCCTCCTCCTCTCGGCCTTGGCTTCCGAGCAGATCGGGATCCACGCCCTTTTCGGCGCTTTTTTTCTCGGCTCGATCATGCCCAACGAAACCGGTTTCGTCCGCCATCTCTCCGAGAAGATCGAGGACATCGCGGTGCTCTTCTTGCTTCCGCTCTTCTTCGCCTACACCGGACTGCGCACCCAGGTCGGACTCCTCGACACGCCGGAGCTCTGGGGCCTGGCCGGCCTGATCTTGCTCGTCGCCTGCCTCGGTAAGTTCGGCGGCAGCTTCGGCGCGGCCAAGCTGATGGGAGTGGGCCTTCGCGAATCGGCGGCCATCGGCATCCTGATGAACACCCGGGGCTTGATGGAGTTGGTCATCATCTCGATCGGCCTCGACTTGGGCGTCATCTCGCCGGCCCTCTTCACGATGCTGGTCTTGATGGCCTTGATCACGACCTTCATCACCAGCCCGCTGCTCCATTGGGTCTATCCGACCGAGCGTTTCCACGATGTCGTCGAGATTCCGCTGGAGGCGGAAAAGCCCTTCACCATCTTGGTTTCGATCGCGCTGCTCCGAGCCGGCGGCGGCTTGTTGAAGATCGCCCGAGCTCTGGCCAGCGGCGGACCGAGCCGGCTCTACGCCCTCCATTTGGTCCGTTCCAGCGAGCGGCCTTCCTATTATGTGAAAGGCTCGGATGCGATGGAGGAATACTCTCAGCTCGCTCCCTTGCTCGAGCCCTTCCGCAACAGCGGCCTCGACTTACGGCCTTTGAGCTTCCCGACCAGCAATCCGGCTCAGGACATCGTCGAAGTGGCTCGGACCAAGACCGCCGATTTGATTCTGTTGGGTTGGCACAAGCCGATTTTAGGCCAGACTGTGCTCGGCGGGACCGTTCACGAAGTGATGGAGAATTCGAATTCAACAGTGGCGGTTTTCATCGACCGCGGCCTTCACCGGATCGGCCGCATCTTGGTGCCCTATATCAGCAGCTCCCATGATCGCGCCGCCTTGGCCCTGGCCCAGCGCATGGCCCGCGCCTTTCACAGCCAAGTCGTGATCCTCCACGTCATGCAACCCCAGCACGCGGTCGACGATCCCCACGCGGTGCTCAAGTCCTTCGACGAGGACTTCATCGATCCCGATACCCATTCGCAGGTCAAGCTCGAGGTGATCGAGAGCCTCTCGCCGATCGAGGCGGTGCTCGAGGAATCGAAGAACGGCTATGACTTGGTCATCATCGGCGTCTCCGAGGATTTCGACCTTGAGCATCGGCTCTTCGGCCTCCGTCCCGAGCGCATCGCCGCCGAATGCCCGGTCTCGATGCTGATCGTCCGCCAAGCGCCGGGGGAAGCATAAATAATTTGTCATTCTTTACTTCGTTCAGAATGACAATTTAGCCCCGGATCCGCCGGAGGTAATCCTTCAAAACTTGCGAGGTTTCGCCGGCTTCGAGCTTGACGTCGAGGAGGGCGAAGCTGGGCTCGCGAAAGGCCGCGAACAGAGCTTGTTTGAGCTCGCGCTTGGTCTGGACCCGATAGCCCCGGCCGCCCCAAATGCCGGCTAGCGCCGCGTAATCCCAACGAGTCAGTCCGAAATAATTGCCTTCGGGTTGGATGGTCTTCAGCATTTCCCAGGAAGCATTGTTGAAGACGAGCACCACCGGATTGAGGCCGAGCCGCGGCGCATGGCTTAGCTCGCTGCCGGTCATCTGGAAGGCTCCGTCGCCGACCAAGACCAGCGGACGGCGGCCGCTGCCCAATTGAGCCCCCAGCGCCGCCGGGACGGCGAAGCCCATCGTGGCGTAATAACCCGAAGCCAGCAGGTCGGGACTGGGGATGTCGACCGAGGCGAAGAGGCAGTCGCCGTTGTCGGCGACGATCGGCGTGTCCGGAAACTCGAGCAGCAAACGATTGCAGGCTTGAACGATGGCCTCGACGGTGGCCTTGGAAGAATCGAAATACCTCTCCGGTTTCAGTCGCGGCGGTGCCGGCGGACGGGGCAGGGGCCGGCGAACCGGTGGCGCCGGGTTTTTGAGGAGATCGCCCAGCCATTCGGCCAGCGGCACATGGTCGTAGCCATGGTGGCCGACGCTGACCTTCCGCGAGATCGCATGAACGACGTGGGCCGGATTGAGCGAGGTCAGGCGCAGCGCCATATTGGTGTCGGCCAGCAGGACGCCGAGCAGGAGGAGGCAGTCCGAATTTTCCACCAGTTTCATCACTCGAGGGTGGCCGGCCGCTCCCAAATAGGTGCCGGCATACAGCGGATGGTCGATCGGATAGGCGGTTCGGCCCATGAAGGAAGTCGTCACCGGGATTCGCCAGCGTTCGGCCAGCTTGACGATTTGGCGGCTGAGCCCGAAGCGCCGGGCCTCGACTCCGACCATGATCACCGGCCGGCGAGCCCGTTTGAGGCGAAGGGCGACCTCGGCGGCGGCCTCGCGGCTGGCCTTGGCATCGAAGGGCAGGGCGAATCGGGTTTTGGACTTCGACGGCTGGATCGGCTGGAGCACCAAATCGCGCGGGATCTCGAGATAGACCGGCTCAGCCAAGGCCTCGGCGATGGCCAGGGCCTTGTCGATTTCCTCGGCGGCGGTGGCGAGGTCGTCGAGGATCGCTTGATGAGCGGTGATCTCGCGAAAGATCCGGGCTTGGCTTTCGAGGCTCTTGGCTTGATGATGGAAGAGGATGCCGCGCCCCCGCTCGCTCAAGCCCGGCGCGCCCGAGATGACGATCAGCGGCGATTTCTCGGCATAGGCGCAGGCCACCGCGTTGACGATGTTGAGAGCTCCGGCTCCGTAGGTGATGGCGACCGCCGCCGGCTGGCGCCGGATCCGGCTCAAGCCGTCGGCGGCGAAGCCCAGGCCCGGCTCGTGGGAGAACGTGACCAACTTTAGCTTGGCGTAATCCTCGGCGATCTTGAAGAAATTGAGGGCGAAGTCGCCGGGAATTCCGAAGAGCTGCCTTAAGCCCCGGCGGTAGAGGGCTTGGAGAAGGTAAAGGCCGACGCTCGGTTGTTTCGGCGCCATGGCTATATTATAGCAAGAGCGGAAATGAAAAAGGCTATCGGCAAATTAGGGACCTTTCACGTCGTGGGCGGCGGCTGTTTCGGCTCACAGTACGTCCGTTGGCTATTGAAGGCCAAGTCCCAGGGAAAGGTGGAGTTCGAGCGGGTACGGGCGATCGACCGCGATCGCCACTGCAAGCTGGCCCGCAAGGGTCCCCAGGACCCGAGCTTGGAAATCGTCACCGCCGATTGGATTGAATACGCCGCCGCGCTGTTGCAACGTCCGGCCGCTGAAACCGCCGCCGATCATTGGGTGCCTTCGCCGCTTTCGCCGCATATTCTCTTTCTCGCCATGCTCAAGGCCGCGCGGGCCGAAGGCTATCGCTTGATTCCGGCCCCCTTTCGGGAGCATCCGCCGACGCCGGTGCGCTTCGAGCTTCCCAACGGCAACCTCGCGATCAGTTTCGCCGAATGGACTTGTCCGGTGAATTGCATCGAGCCCGATATCTGCCCGGCCACCAAGGGCCCGCGCGATTGGGACATGAAACCGGCATTAGCTCAGCACTTTGGAGGACGGGAATCCGAGGTCTCGGCCCAAGTGCTGCAATGCCAGCATTTGGTCCAGGGCGTCGGCACCATTCCTTGGCGCGAGATTGCGGAAGGCTATGTCCGTTTGTTGGGAGATTTGAAGAGAGGTGTGTCGCGGGTCGCAGTGGCCACGGTTTCTTCCTGCCATGGCCTCATTGGGATGGCCGAGCTTAAGGATTCAGAGGCGGAGGCGGTAAGCGACGATGCCGATCAGCAACAAGCCGCCGGCCAGCACCACCACGTTTAGCACCACCGATTGGCGGTGGAGCCCGTCGAAACGGGCCTTCAGTGTTTTGCCGAGATCGGTTCCTTCCTCGACGCTCTTCATCTGTACTTTCAAATCATGAACCTGGGGCCGCAGCACTTGGCCGGCGTAGACCGAGCAGCCGAGCATCACCGCCAAGACCAGGAGCCGGATCCAAGGTAGCTGTCGGACCATGGCCGCCTCGATCAGGGTGGCCAGGGCCATGGCCCCGCCGCAGAAATAACCCAACAGATAATACTTGGGAAAAAGCGCAGAAAGAAAAGCCCCGGCCATCTCCTTGGGGAGCTGAATAAAGACCGTCGGAGTGGTAAAAAAGGAGAAGAAAACGATGCCGCCGACCCAGAGGGCCAGGCCCAGAAGGTAAATCCATTGCACGATAAAGGACATGGGGAAGGTCTAGAGTCGGTCCTGGTGACTGTCAAGAAAACATGGTTGAAGCTTGCGGTGCCCATTGGTATGGGGCCCAGGCGAAGAAGGAGACCGGCTTATGAAAAAGATCGGGATTTTGCTCTCGGGTTGCGGAGTCAAGGACGGCTCCGAGATCCATGAGGCCGTTCTCACCCTCTTGGCGGTGGACCGGGCCGGAGCTCAAGCGGTGTTCATGGCTCCCAATGTCGAGTTGGAAGCGGTCAATCACTTGACCGGCGAACCCAGCGGCGAAAAGCGCAACGTTCTTTTGGAGTCGGCCCGAATCGCCCGCGGCGACATCCGTGACGTGGCCAAGGTCCGAGCCCAGGACATCGACGCCTTGTTGCTGCCCGGCGGATTCGGCGC
The DNA here is from genome assembly GCA_044869875.1 of bacterium. Classification (GTDB taxonomy): domain Bacteria; phylum UBA10199; class UBA10199; order DSSB01; family DSSB01; genus DATEDP01. The sequence goes on from JBIOXX010000340.1 coordinate 10,196, forward strand.
GGCCAAGAACCTCTGTAACTTTGCCTATGTCGGCGCCGACGCCAAGCCTCAGGAAGACGTCGCCCGTTTGGTCCGCGAGGTACACCAGGCCAAGAAGCCGATCGGTGCGATCTGCATCGCGCCGGCCACCATCGCCGCCATCTTGGGCCGCGAGGCCCATCCCAGCCTCACCGTCGGGACCGACAAGGGAACCGCCGCGACTTTGGAAAAGATGGGGGCCAAGCACCAGGATTGCGCCGTTCGTGAATTCCACGTCGACGAGAAGAACAAGATCGTTTCCACCCCGGCTTACATGCTGGCGACTCGAGTGAGCGAGGCGGCCGAGGGCATCGAGAAGCTGGTCGCTAAAGTCATCGAGATGAGTTGATATGGCCCGAGATCCCAAAGTCACCCCCATCACCCGCAACGATCCCCGGACCTTCTACGCGACCCGGGTTTCCCACACGCCCAACGGCGAGGTCTGGGATCTCTGGACCGTTCTCGACGGCCGGCGCGTCGGCAACCTCATCGTCGTCGACGACGGCGAGGTGATCCACGCTTTGGCCGCGGTCCGCAAGGGAACCGATCACGCCGAGCTCACCGATTTGATGGATTGCCTCTATCCGCCCCAGGTCACCGAGGCCGCCCGCCAGGAGTTCATGGTGGTGGAGTACGACGAAGAGCCGAAGATCTACGATACGACTTATTAAAAAAGGCGCTTCGTTTCCGAAGCGCCTTTCTCAAGCAATATCTTTGCAAAGCCTAAGCGTGTTTCTTGAAGTATTCCTGCGAATCCTTCGGATTAGGCTTGATGGTGGCGCTGCCCGGCTTCCAGTTGGCCGGACAAACCTCGCCGTTCTTTTGGAAGTAGGCCAGCGAATCCACCATCCGGATCGCCTCGTCGGTGCTACGGCCCAGCGGCAGGTCGTTAACCACCATATGGCGAAGCACGCCTTCCTCGTCGATGAGGAAGAGGCCGCGCAATGCGATGCCGGCGCCTTCGAGGAGGACGCCGTATTTGCGGCTCACATCCTTGGTGGTGTCGGCGAGCAGCGGATACTTGATGTCGCCCAGTCCACCCTCGGCTCGCGGCAGCTTGCGCCAGGCCAAATGGGAGAATTGGCTGTCGATCGAGGCGCCGATGACTTGGGTGTTGCGCTTTTTGAATTCCTCAACGGCCTCGCTGAAGGCCAGGATTTCGGTGGGGCAGACGAAAGTGAAGTCGAGCGGATAGAAGAAGAGGATGACCTTCTTGCCCTTATAGTCGGCGAGTGAAATATCCTTGAACGAACCGTCTTCGAGGACGGCGGTGGCCTTAAAGTCGGGGGCCTTTTGAGTGACTTGAATCATGCGAGGGATCTCCTTTCGAAATTCGATAAGGCTATAGCCCAGCGCGTTTTGGAGGGTCAACGGATTTTGGCGGATTTTCGGGCTTACTGATGAATTCCGACGGCTTCGGGAAACATTTCAGCGAGATATTCCAGGATATCGCGGACGCTGACCACCCGTTCGGGCCGGCCTTCCTTCAATAAGGGCAGGTGGCGGTAACCGCCGATGGCCATCTTGTGGAGTGCGTAGGCGATTTTGTCCGAGAATTCCAAGGTCTCGGGTTCGGGGGTCATGAAGTCGGCCACCGGCAGGTGGCGCCAGTCGGGAATCGTGCCCAGGACTTTGAAGAGCAGGTCACGCTCGGTGACGATGCCGATGAGGCGTTGGCCGTCGCTCACCAGGATCGACCGGTTTTCGCGGGCCAGGTGCTCGGCGATGTCGCCCAAAGGTGTTTGCGGTCCGACCACCACCGGCGCCTTGCCCGGCAGGACGTCGAGGGCGTCGCGGACCAGGCTCTTCTCGAAGCGGCCGACCGGACGGACGCCGTCGAAGGCGGTGAGGTCCTCGCCGCAATCTTCGCAATCGTCGGTGCCGGCTAGGTTGTGATGGCCGCAGAAGGGGCATTTCATGGCGCTGCAACCTCCCAAGTGTCGCCGGAAGCCCAGAGCTTCTCGAGATCGCCCTGGCCTTGGCTCTGAATCGCGGTTTGAACTTGTTCGTTGACCAATTGATCGTAGGTCGGCCGCTGCACCGCCCGGAAGATTCCCATCGGCACCGGGAAGCGCGGCAGATCCATCCGGGCCAGGAACTCGGCATAGGTCGGCGATAGCGCCTGGGGATCATGGACCAGCAGATCGCTCGGCGTCTTCTTGGGATCGAACTCCACCACTTCGGGATCGAGCCCGCAGAGGCGGATTCCCTTGTTGCGATCCTTGCCGAAGATCAGCGGCTGGCCGGTGGTCAGCTTGAGGCTGCGGTCGTCGCGCGAGCTCCGGTCGTCGATGGCCTCGAAGGCGTTGTCGTTGAAGATGACGCAATTCTGGTAGATCTCGACGAAGGCCGAGCCGCGGTGCTCGCCGGCGGCTTGAAAGACCTCGGCCATGTGCTTGGGGTCGGTGTCGTGGGTCCGGGCCACGAAGGTGGCCTCGGAGGCCAAGGCCAAGCTCATCGGGTTGAGCGGATAGTCGACGCTGCCGTAGGGCGTGGACTTGGTTTTCTTGCCGAACTCCGAGGTCGGCGAATACTGGCCCTTGGTCAGTCCATAGATCCGGTTGTTGAAGAGCAAAATCTTGAGGTCGACGTTGCGCCGTAACGCATGGATTAAGTGATTGCCGCCGATGCTGAGCCCGTCGCCGTCGCCGGTGATGACCCAGATCGAAAGCTCGGGCCGGTAGGTCTTGAGCCCGGTGGCGATGGCCGGCGCCCGGCCGTGGATCGTGTGGAAGCCGTAGGTCTCCAAGTAATAGGGAAAGCGGCTGGAGCAGCCGATGCCCGAGACGAAGACGAAGTTGTGCCGGGGAATGCCGAGCTTGGGCAGCACGTTCTGCAGGGTAGCGAGGATGGCGTAGTCGCCGCAGCCCGGGCACCAGCGGACGTCTTGGTCGCTGATGAAGTCTTTTCGAGTGAGAGCGGCGCTATCGGTCGCCGGAAGCATGCTTCACCTCCCGAGGCGCGCGCTTCAGCTGGGCGCGGGCACCCTCCAGAATTTCGGAAATGCGAAAAGGCTGACCCTGAACCTTGCTCAAGGAGCGGGCCTCCACCAAATATTTGCCGCGGAGCAAAAGCGCGAGCTGACCTAAGTTCAGCTCCGGCACTAAGACCTTCTCGAAGCTGCGCAAGATATCGCCGAGGTTGGCCGGAAAGGGGTTGAGATGGCGAAGGTGAATGGCGCTGACCGAGGCGCCTTCCCGTTGCAGCATCTCGACCGCGGTGGCGATGGCGCCGTAGGTCGAGCCCCAGCCGACGATGAGCAGCTCGCCGTGGTCGGCGCCCTGGATTTTCAGCGGCGCGATATCTTGGGCGATGCCGGCGACCTTGGCCGCGCGAAGCTTCACCATCTTTTCATGGTTCATCGGATCGTAGCTGACGTTGCCGGTGACGTCCTCTTTCTCCAAGCCGCCGATGCGGTGCTCGAGGCCCGGCGTGCCCGGGATCGCCCAGGGCCGGGCCAGATTGTCGTTGCGGCGGTAGGGCATGTATTTGCCGGCTTCGGCGATCGGATGATGGATCTCGATCGGCTTCAGTCCCGATTTGTCGGGGATACGCCAAGGCTCGCTGCCGTTGGCGAGGTAGCCGTCGGAGAGGTAGAGGACCGGCGTCATGTATTTCACCGCGATCCGCACCGCCTCGATCGCCATCGCAAAGCCGTCGGAAGGCGTGGCCGGCGCGACGATCGGCACCGGGCTCTCGCCGTTGCGGCCGAACATCGCCTGGAGCAGGTCGGCCTGCTCGGTCTTGGTCGGCAGGCCGGTGCTGGGTCCACCGCGCTGGATATCGAGGAGGATCAAGGGCAGCTCGGCCATGACCGCCAAATTGAGGGCCTCGCTCTTCAGGGCCAAGCCCGGCCCGCTGGTCCCAGTCATCGCGATGCAGCCGCCGAAGGAGCCGCCGATGGCCGCGCCGATGGCGGCGATCTCGTCCTCGGCCTGCAAGGTGCGGACGCCGAAGTTTTTCAATTTCGAAAGCTCGTGGAGGATGTCGCTGGCCGGGGTGATCGGATAGCTGGCGTAGAGCAGCGGCGTTTTCGCCAACTCCGCCGCGGTAACGAAGCCGATGGCGGTAGCGGTGTTGCCCATGATGTTGCGGTATTTACCGGGCGGAAGCTGAGCCGGCTTGATCCGGTAGTGGGCCGGAAGAATCTCGGCGGTTTCAGCGAAGTGGAAGCCGGACTTCAACGCCGTGATGTTGGCCTGAGCCACCGCCGGCTTCTTGCCGAACTGTTTCACGATCCAATCCATCGTCACTTCGAGCGGCCGGTCGTAGAGCCAATACATCATGCCGAGGGCGAAGAAATTCTTGCAGCGGTCTTTCTCTTTGTTGCTGAGCTCGGCGCCTTCCAAGGCCTTTTGGTTCAAGCTCGAGATCGGCACCGCCACCAAGCGGTAATCTTTGACCGAACCGTCGCTCAGCGGATCGGCGGCATAGCCGGCCCGCTCCAGATTGCGCTCGTTGAAGGCATCCTGATTGACGATGAGCAGCCCGCCGTGGGGCAAATCTTTTAGATTGGTCTTTAGTGCGGCTGGATTCATCGCGACCAAGACGTCGGGCGCATCGCCGGGGGTCTTGATGTCATGGCTCGAAAAATTAAGCTGAAAGGCGCTGACGCCGGGCAGGGAACCGGCCGGCGCTCGGATCTCGGCCGGAAAGTCGGGAAGGGTCGAAATGTCGTTGCCCAGGACGGCGCTGGTGTTGGTGAACTGGCTGCCGGTGAGCTGCATGCCGTCGCCGG
>JBIOXX010000341.1:0-2202 GCA_044869875.1 bacterium
CCGATTCGATGCGCTACCTGGCCGAGGCCCTGAACAAGGCCAAGTTCACGGTGATCGCCCCGCTCTTGGCCGGCCACGGCACCCAGGTCGAGCATTTGGAAAAAACCCATTGGAAGGATTGGTACCGCAGTGCCGAGGATTCGCTCCACGCCTTGAAGGCCGAGTGCAAGCAGGTCATGGTAGCCGGCCTCTCGATGGGCGGCTTGCTGGCGGTTCATTTGGCCTACCAGCACAAGGCGACGGTTCGGGCCTTGGGCTTGATGGCGACGCCGCTCTTCCTCGACAATTTCCTCATCCGCAACGTCTTTCCAGCGATCTGGAAGACTCCGCTGAAGCGGGTCTACAAGTACCAGCCCAAGACCATCGCTTCGATCCGCGATCCCGAGGCTCGGCGCCGCTATCAGACCTACCACAAGGTTCCGGTGGTTTCGGTGGCCAATCTCCTCGAGCTTCAGCAGACCGCGCGCCAAGAGTTAAAGCACCTTCGCCAGCCGACCATCGTCTTTCATTCGCTCCACGACGAAACCGTTCCCTACGGTAATCTCGATTACATCCGGGCCCTCTTGGCCAGCGACGAGATCGAGACCGTGACCTTGAAGAAGAGCAACCACATCATCACTGTCGACTATGACAAGGACCTCGTGGCCAAGCGCCTGATCCGTTTCTTCAAACGCTATTCTTAAAAAAAAGGAAGCGCCGCAAGGGGAACGGGTCCCTCGCGGCGCTTCGCCGGGTCCACAAGAATGGCTTAGGCGCGGCGTCGGCGCCCTAAACCCAGAAGACCGAGGCCCAGTCCTATCAAGGCCCCCATGTCTCCCGAAAATCCTGTTCCACCGTTCAAACTGCAGCCCAGCCCGCTGCCTTCGATCACCGGCTGGCCCGGATCGACGGTCTGGTTGGGATCGTCCGTCGGCAAGGGTGGCTCGGTCGGAGGCGGCGTCGGGGTGGGGGTCGGCTCGGGCGTCGGCGTCGGCACCGGGCAGCGGCCATAGGCCGGGCTGTGCTGCTGGTCCGGCGAGTCTTCCAGAGGAACCGGGTCGGGTGTAGGTCGGGGCAGGGTGGTGAAATCATCGGCTCCGGTCGGAGGCGGAGTTGGGGTCGGCCGGGGCTCGGTCCCGAACCAGGGATCGCAGTGCGGAGGCAGGGCGCCCGCTGAAGCGGGGGCCGCCGCCAAACCGCTGACAAGCATCGCTAAAACCAAAAATAAAGCCTTCATGATCTACTCCTTTTGCATCATCGGGGCCGGTGTGCCTCAAGCCCGCTAATTCAGGAAATTACAATAAGAAGGCCAGAATTTCAGTCTTCCGCCAAGAAACTCAAATATATGAAAATAAACGATTAATTTAAAAATAGATTGGCAAAATAGGAGAATGGGGTCATCATTTTATCAAGTTATTGCATAAAAACGTGAAGTGGGGGCCGGTGGAAGAATCCAATCCTTATGCCGCGGAAAAAGAGCTGGGCCGGGGAAGCTTTGGCAAGGTCTACCTGGTGCACAACCGGCGGATGGAGCATTACGCCCTCAAAGTCTTAAGCTCGGGGCATGCCGGGGGCGGACTCAAGCGGGAGTTGAATTTCCTCACCCGTTGCTCCCACCCCCACTTGGTGAAGGTGGTCGATTTTCTGCCCGAGGCAAAAGGCACTAAGGGCATCGAGGAGGAAGGTCCCGGATTGGTGCTCGAATACCTGGCCGGGCCCGAATTGACCGAAGCCTTGACCCCAGCGCCGGCCGAGGACTGGATCCTGGCCTTCGGTCAAGCCTTGAGCGCCTTGGCCTATCTTCATCGCCGCGACTTGCGGCACGGCGATTTAAAGCCGAGTAATTTCAAATTCACTAAGAAGCGCCAGCTCAAGCTGCTCGACTTCGGCTTGGCTGCGGAGAGCGGCGAGCCAAGCGAGGCCAGTTTGAGCGGCAGTTGGGATTACCTCGCGCCCGAGGCCTTGGGCGGAATGCCGGCACCGGGCTCGGATCTTTTCGCGCTGGCCGCGGTCTTTTATCAGCTTGCCGCCGGCCGCTCGCCCTATCCCGGGACTTCCTTGGCCGAGAAGTTTTTGGAGAGCCCGCCGCCGCTCGCCAAATGGCGGCCCGAAATGCCGGTCGAATTCTCCCAGCTCCTGGCCCGCATGCTCGAGCCGGAGCTCGCCAAGCGGATCCGCAGCGCCGATTCGGCTTTGAAAATTCTGCGCCGCCATTTTCCCAAG
>JBIOXX010000342.1:0-4216 GCA_044869875.1 bacterium
GCAGCCGGTACTCGAAGTCGTTCACTTTTTCGACAGCGCTGGCCATGATTTATTTTCACACGTCGAAGATGATGCGGACCGTCTTTTTTCCCTCGCGCTCCCCGATCTTCAGGCCGTGATAAGTGACTGCCTTGATCTCGGTCTTGAAGCCATGGCGCTCGCGATCCAGCGGCTCGCCGGTGGCAAGGCAGCTCAGGCTTCGGGGCGAGGTCCGCTCGATCTTGAAATCGCCGAAGACCATTCCCTCGGCGTCCATTCGGAAGAGAATTTCCTGGAGTTGGGCGACCAAGAGGCCCTCTTCGGTCTCGGCTTCCACCGTCCAGCGACTAGTCCGGTTTCCCCCGACACGGTCCAGGTCGACCAGGGTGTCGGTCAGGGCCAGGGAGGCCCGGCGGACCAGCTCGACGAAGTCCGAAGCCTCGACCTCGACCCCCAAATCCCCGGTATGATCGATGGCGCGGTAGCCCTTATCCATGTCCTTAAACTACCTTGACTCACCGCGTCCGTCGTCTAAAATTAGGGGAATAAAGGGTTTTTTGGGTAAGGGCATGAGGAAGGGTCTTTTCAAAATGACGAGGTTTCTATGAAGGGCAAAGGTCGCCTTAGGGTTCAGGAGCGAAACGGCCAGGACGCGCACGATGCCTATTGGAACAAGGCCCACCCCAAAGACCAAGCGCACTGCCGCCAATGCCGGGCGATTTACCACAACAAGCATTGGTTCTTTGATGAGGAGAAGCTCCAGCAACTGACCAAGGCCAAGCAAAGCGAGGCCGTCCTCTGCCCGGCCTGCGAAAAAATCCGCGATCGCTTCGCCTCCGGTTTCGTCAAACTCAGCGGCAGCTTCCTCTCCAGCCACCGCCAAGAAATTCTCAACCTCCTGCGTAATGAAGAAAAAAGGGCCATGGGCCTCAATCCTCTCGAACGGATCATCGAGATCGAAGGCAACGGCCACGGCCTCTTGGTCAGCACCACCCACGAAAAACTGGCCCAGCGCTTGGGCAAGAGCCTGCAGCGGGCCTTTAGCGGCGAAGTCGAATACCATTGGTCCCGGGGGGAAAAGATGGCTCGAGTGAGCTGGAACCGGGATTAAGATGGCGCTTAAAAGTTTCCAACGCTACATCCGCCGCATGCGCCGCCAAACCGGCAGCACGGTCCACTACTTCCGCCTCGCCTTCGAGGGGAACAAGGTCGAGCGGCTGACCAACTTCGAGGCGATCCGCAATCCGGTCCTCTTGCTTCACGGCTACGGCGGCACCCGCCGAGTGCTTCATCTCTTGGAGAAGCGGCTCCGCCGCGACGGCTTCAGCGTCTTCAGCCTCAATTTGGGCGGCATCTTCGACACCTTCAACACCAAGCCCATTCCGCTCCTAGCCAAGCAGGTATCCGACAAAATCGAAAAGCTCTACCACCGCTATTCGATTCAGGACCGCTTGACCGTGATCGGCCACAGCAAGGGCGGCTTGATCGGACGCTGCTACGTCCAAAATTTCGAAGGTCACCGCCGGGTCAAGCAGCTCATCACCCTGGGCACGCCCCACAACGGCAATCCCTGGGCCATGCTCGGGCTCTTCACGCCGCTGGCCTTCCTCACCGAGAGCATCCGCCAAATGACGCCGATGTCGCCCTTCATCCGCCGGATCAACCGCGAGGCTTGGCCCAAGGGCGTCAAGCTGATCTCGGTCTTCTCCAAGGACGACAACGTTTGCCCTCATCCCAGCCCGGTCCTGCCGGAAAGCGCCGACGTCAAGAACATCGAGCTCAGCGACGTCGGCCATGTTGAATTTTTGATGAAGAAACGGGTTTATTGGATCATTCGGCGGGAGCTTCTCGCTCAAAAAGCTTCTCCAGCGCGGACACTACTTCCGCGCAAAAAACAAAAATCACGCTCCAGTAGTAAATCCAAAGCACAAGTATGACCAGGATGGTCAGCGAGCCGTAGACGTAGCTGTAGCGCTCCAGCGCCCAGACCATGTACCAGCGAAAGAGCATCCGCGCCACCAAGGTCAAGGCCCCGAAGAGAACCGCGCCAAGAAGGATCTCCTTCGAATGCATGTCGCGATTCGGCACCACCCGAACCAATAGGAAGAAGATGACGACGTGAGCCAGGAAGTAAGCCACGTCGCCGCGGAACCAAGCGAAGATCTGGCCGGGCATGCCGAAGCGCTCGGGCAGCAAGGTGGTCAGAAGATTGACCTGGCTGGGGACGAAGAAGAGCAAGGCGGTGAAAAAAATCAAGCCGATCGAAAGGGCCCGGCTGTGCCAGAAATTGCGTTTCTTCCCGCTCTTGAGGACCTTGTCGAGGAGATGCTCGATGTTGGTGAAGAGAAAGGAAGCCACGAAAAAGAGGAAGGCGATTCCGATCCAGCCGCTGGTCAGCTTCTTATCGACCAGGCTCCGCAACAAAAGCATAAAGTCGGGCCCGGCGCTGGGGATGGTCATCTCGACCCAAGTGCTGATCTGCTGGAAGAAGGATTCGGACTGGCCGATCAAGTGGCCGACCACCGATATGACGATCAGGATCAAGGGAGTCGCGCAGAGAATGGTGAAGAAGGCCAGGCTGGCCGAGAGATTGAACCCGTCGTCGACGCCGAATTCATGGAGCGCCATGCGAAAGACACGGTAGATGTTTAAGGCGAATTGGCGAATTCGTTCCAAGGGTCGAGGTCTCTCTCGTAGCAAGGGGCTTTAGCCCCGCCCTGGCGCCGCTAGGCGCCATCTGTGGTTTGCGATATTGACGGCGCTTCGCGCCGTTGGCGGGGCTAAAGCCCCTTGCTACTTTTTTCGCAAAAGCCAACGGATCGGCGCACCTTCGAAATCGAAATGCTCGCGGAAAGTTCTCTCTAGATAACGCAAATAGGATTCTTTCACAAGTTTTGGCCGATTCGAGAAAAGGACGAAGGTCGGCGGCGACCAACCGGACTGGGTCGCGTAGTAGATTTGGACGTTCTGCCCGCCCTCGGTCGGAACCGGATGGGAGCGGAGGGCCTTCTGAAAAACCCGGTTGAGCTCGCCGGTGCCGACCCGGCGCTGGAAGTTCTCGACCGTTTGGTCGATCAAGGCGAAAAGGTTCTTCATGCCGCGGCGGTGCTTAGCCGAGATCGCAATGGCCGGGATATAATTCAGCCGCTTGTAATCCCTGAAAATCGCATCTTTGTAATCTTTGATCTTGGTTCCGGTCGGGACCAGGTCCCACTTATTCAAGACCATGACGATCGCTCTTCCCCGCTCCTCGGCATAGGTCAGGACCTTGGCGTCTTGGGTGGTGAGACCGATCTCGGCGTCGACCACCACCAGAACCAGATGCGACTTCTCGACGATCTTGAGCGCCTTCAGCACCGAGACCTTCTCGAGCTTGCCTTCGGACTGGGATTTGCGGCGGATTCCGGCGGTATCGACGATTTCCAAGGTTCGAGTGCCGCGGATCAGGCGGATATTGAGCGGATCGCGGGTCGTCCCGGCCTGGTGATGGACCACCGCCCGCTCCTCGCCCATCAAGGCGTTGAGCAGAGTCGATTTGCCGACGTTGGGCCGGCCGAGGATGGCGAGCTTGAGGTCGGTGGTTTCTTCCTCGTTCGAGGTCGACTCCGGAAGGACCTCGACCACGGCGTCAAGCATGTCGCTGACCCCGCGGCTGGTTTCGGCCGAAACGGCAACGGTCTTGTCGAAGCCCAAGCGGTAGAACTCGGCGACCTTGCTTTCCTGCTCCACCGCGTCGATCTTGTTGACGGCCAGGATCACCGGCTTCTTCTGTTTGCGCAGCAGCCTGGCCAAGGATTCCTCGGCCGGCGTCAGGCCGAAACGGCCGTCGACCGCGAAGATCACGGCGTCGGCTTCTTCCACCGCCAACAAAGCTTGCTCCCGGACGTTCTTCTCCAAAGAATCGCCGCCGGCCTCAGGGACGAAGCCGCCGGTGTCAATGACGCGGAATTTACGGCGCCCCCAATCGCTGACGCCGTATTGGCGGTCGCGGGTGACGCCGGGAATGTCGTCGACGATGGCCTGCCGCCGCCCGATCAGGCGGTTGAACAGAGTCGATTTGCCGACGTTGGGCCGGCCGACGATGGCGATTTTTTGCAGTTCTTGGCTCATAAAGAAAAACCGCATTCTATTTGAATGCGGTTCCTGTGGCGGTGCAGGGATTCGAACCCCGGACACGACGGATATGAACCGTCTGCTCTAACCAACTGAGCTACACCGCCCTCATTTAATTCAAATC
>JBIOXX010000343.1:0-2908 GCA_044869875.1 bacterium
CAGAATTATGAATACACCCACGACGTGAAGGTCGATTCCACCGAGACCACGTTTTTCGAAGTTCCGGGCTACGGCAACCTCAAGGTCAATTCGATCAACCCCAATGACACAGTGAATGTGACGAGCACCAAAACCGGCCAGGTCGTGGCGACCTTTCCGGCTTCCCAGACCAAGGTGCTGCCGCGGGGCCATTACGATGTGAAGGTCGACATCCCGGGCATGCTCTCAGCCGTGAAGAAGGAAGTTTGGGTGGTCACCAACACCACCCGGATCGTCGACGTTAAGGAGAAATAAAAAAATGAAAATCAAGATTCTGGGTATCGCCCTCTTGCTGCTCGGCCTCGCGCCCGCGGCCCGGGCCTTAGACCCAGTTGCGCCGGTCTCGGAGCGGAAGTTCGGTGTTCTCTTCGTCAAGACGCCCCAACCGGGTTCGGATCAAATCCAGATCGAGTCGGTCGCCGACGGCAAGAAGCAGAAGGCCGCCTCCGAAACCGAGGTCAAGGTGCCGGTCGGCGATTATCGGGTCCACGTCAAGATGCAGGATTACAGCTATGAGCAGGAAGTGAAGGTCGGCGGCACCGAGCGGACCGAGGTTGTCGTCCCCGGCTTCGGCAATCTCAAGGTCGAAGCGCCCAAAAAGAGCACCGTCGAAGTCTACAAGAAGGGCAGCCAGAGCCTGGTGGCCAAGTTCCCGGTCGACCAGGTGAAGGTTCTGCCGGTCGGCTACTACGACGTGAAGATCAGCCTGCTCGGCGCCTCGGTCACGATGAACAACGTCTGGATCGGGACCAACACCACTCGGGAAGTCGCCGCGAAGTTTTAAGCCGCCGCCGCTTGATTTTCCCTCGCCGATTCCTTATCTGCCGCTTATCCTAAGCATGATGGAGTGCCCATGAGCCAGCGTCTGCCTGAAGTCACATTGGGGTTGGTCCAGATGAGCAATGTCGAGGACCCGCGCAAGAACGTCGAGAAGGCGGTTGAGAAGATCCGCGAAGCCGCCCGGGCCGGGGCCCAGATCATCTGCCTCCAAGAGCTCTTCCCCTCGCGCTATTTCTGCCAGGTCAACGACGACAAGTATTTCAAGCTGGCCGAGCCGGTGCCGGGTCCGACTTCGGAGCTGCTCTCCCAAGTGGCCTGCGATTGGGGCGTGGTGGTGGTAGCCTCGCTTTTCGAGCGCGACGGCGACAATTACTACAACACCGCCTGCGTCCTGGATGCCGACGGGACCTTCCTCGGCAAGTACCGCAAGGTCCATATTCCCGACGATCCGCGGAACTATTACTCCGAGCTCTATTACTTCAAACCCGGCGACATGGGCTTCAAGCCCTTCCAGACCCGCTTCGCCAAGATCGGGGTTCAGGTTTGCTGGGACCAGTGGTTTCCCGAAGGCGCCCGCTCGCTGGCGCTGCAAGGCGCCGACATTCTTTTCTATCCCACCGCCATCGGTTGGCAGGTGAAAGGACAGGAGGAGCTGGGCAAGGCCGAGTATGAGGCTTGGACCACGGTCCAGCGGGGTCACGCGATTTCCAACACCGTTTTCGTCGCCGCGACCAACCGCATCGGAGTCGAGGACCATCTCAATTTTTGGGGCGGATCCTTCATCGCCGATCCGCTGGGTCGAATCGTGAAAAAAGCTTCTCACGACAAGGAAGAAATCTTGATTGCCAAGCTCGACCTTCGAGCCATCGATGAGGTCCGCCGCGATTGGCCCTTCCTGACCTGTCGCCGCCAAGAGGAGTACAGTCTCTAGTGCCGGCCGCGACTCCGAAAGCCCTGGGCTACCGCATGCCCGCCGAATGGGCGGCTCACGAAGTGACCTGGCTCTCTTGGCCCAAGGATCCGCTGACCTGGCCCGACCGGGTGCCCCAGGCCCGCGAGGCCTTCGCCCAGATGATCGAGGCGCTGACGCCCAATGAGAAGGTCCATCTCTTGGTCGATGGCTTCGATGCCGAGGATGAGGCCAAGAAAATCCTCAGCGCCAAAAAAATCCACCAGCCCAACCTCATCTTCCACCGGGTCCGGACTACCGATTCTTGGATCCGCGACTACGGCCCCAACTTCCTGGTCGGCCCCGGCGGTGTTGCTTACAACCGCTGGATCTTCAACGCCTGGGGCGGGAAGTACGAGACGCTGATGCGTGACGACGGGATTCCGACGCGGCTGGCGCCTTACTTGAATTTACCGATCTTCGAGCCCGGCATCGTGATGGAAGGCGGCTCGATCGAGGTTAACGGTGAGGGCCTGGTCCTCACTACCGAGCAATGCCTGCTCAACCCCAACCGCAATCCCAAATTGAACAAGGGCCAGATCGAAGCGATCCTGAAGGATTACCTCGGCGCCGAAAAAGTTCTCTGGCTCGGCGCGGGCGTGGCCGGCGACGACACCGACGGTCACATCGACGACATCGCCCGCTTCGTCGCGACCGACACCGTGGTCACGGTGGTCGAAGAGGATCCGGCCGATGAAAATTACCGGCCGCTCCAAGATAACTTGAAGCGGCTCCAAGCGATGACCGATTTGAAGGGCCGGCCGCTCAAGGTGCTGACCTTGCCGATGCCCGGCCGGATCGAGGCCGAGGGCGAGCCGCTGCCGGCTTCCTACGCCAATTTCTACATCGCCAACGGCGTGGTCCTGGTGCCGGTTTACGGCCACGCGAATGACGCCAAGGCGCTGGCGGTCCTGGCCAAAGCTTTTTCCAGCCGCCGCATGGTGCCGATCGATTGCCGCGATTTGGTATGGGGAATGGGCGCGATTCACTGCGTGACTCAGCAGCAACCGCTTCGCGCGTAATTGTCATCTTGCGCTCAGGGTGACAGCAACGCTACAACGCTTCCCCATACCGAATCAGCGGCGGCGGCAAATACTTCTCAATCTTGCTCACGTCGATCCGGCCCGGGAAGGCGAAGCT
>JBIOXX010000344.1:0-2917 GCA_044869875.1 bacterium
AATAGGTGCCGGTTCCCTTGAAGTTGCGATTCTTCGAATAGGAGTAGCTTTTCTCCATCACCGTGACTTCGCGTCCACCCTTCTCGTTGAACATCGGCGGAAAATCTTCGGCGAAAGCGACTGGCGCGATTTTTTCGTCGCCGACCTTGACGTAGTTATCGGCGAGGTTGGGGCTGTCATGGAAGAACATGAACAAGGTCGAGCCGGATTCGGGGAAGTTGAAGACCACGTCGACCGCAAAGGGCTTGCCGCTCATCTTGGCGCCGAGGAAATTGGTCTTGCCCTTCACGACCTTGAAGCTGCCGTCGGGCAGAGCGACGCTCTTGCCCCAAGTCAGTTCCGTTGCCGGAACCTCTTCCTCCTCGGCCAAGGAGCCGGAGCTCTGCTGGTCGACCTTCCATTGGCCGCCTTGCTTGAGCAGGGTGATCTTCATTTTTTCGGGCTTGGGCTTGGCCTTGGGATCGCCCATCGAGAAGAAATCCAGCGCGATCGCGTCGATCTTAAGCGTCGCTTTCTTGCCGTCCTTGGAAATTTCGCTGCTCTTGACGGTGTAGGACTTGGGGGCCAAAGCCTTCATCATCTTCTGAACTTCGGCCCTCTGCTCTGGCGTCTTGATCTCATCATGAAAGTCTTTCACTTTGTCGACCGAGGAGAGGGCGAGCAAACCGTCGAGGTCGCCGGCCTTGGAGACTTGAACCCATTTGGCGTAGGTCGCTTCGGGGCTGTCTTGGGCTAAAAGCGGTGCGGATACGAAAAGAGCAAAAGCAACGAAGCTGGCGGAAAAGAGGCGGCGCATGAGGGTCTCCTTTAGGTGAAAGAGCCAAGGGCCGAGCCTGCCGATGGACGGTGTCCCTTCGTACGGGATAGAGCCACCCGCCGCAAGCTTTAAATCCCCGAAATACGGGGATTTTCCTCCGGGATTGACAGTTGACAGGCCCTTTGGGAGGCGGCTAGAAGCCCCGGCATGATGAACACCCAAAACGCGCTTTCCGCCGCGAAAAACCTGCTTGAACACGTCGGCCGCCACCTCGCCCAAAAGGCCGCTGAGGGCAAAGAAATCTCAACCGCCAAGCTCGATACCTTCCAGACCACCGCTTATGACCTGGCTTGGGTCGCTTCCGAGGTCTATGCCGCCGAGCAGATCCTGGCTTACGCCGCCCAAAACAAGGGCGAGCTGGAAAACTCCCTGGCCGAGTATTTCACTGCCGAGACCGTGGCTCACTTTTCGGAAAAGGTCAGCTTTCGCTTCCACGAATGGGGCGTCGACGACAAGAAGCTCTTCGAGACGATCTGGAAGCCCGAGCTCACCAAGGAAGTCGAAAAAGTTCTGGCCACCGAAAACGTCGCCCGCATTGCCCAGCTCATCAAGAAGGCCAATGCCGGCGGGACCTACGGCCTCGACGAGAACCACCAGATGTTCCGCGAGACTTTCAAGAAGTTCGCCGAGGACAAGGTCATGCCCTTGGCCGAAAAGATTCACCGTCATGACCTCTTGATTCCCCAAGAGATCATCGATGGCTTGAAGGAGTTGGGCTGTTTCGGCCTGTCGATTCCCCAGCAATTCGGCGGTTTTCAAGACGACGCCAAGCCTGACAATACCGGCATGTGCGTGGTTACCGAGGAGTTGTCCCGCGGTTCTTTAGGCGCCGCCGGCAGCCTCATCACCCGCCCCGAGATTCTCTCCAAGGCCATCCTCAAAGGCGGCACCGAAGAGCAGAAGAACAAATGGTTGCCTTTGCTCGCCACCGGCGAGCGGATGGCCGGCGTGGCCGCCACCGAGCCCGACTACGGCAGCGACGTCGCGGGCATGAAGGTCACCGCCCGCCCCAAGGAGTCGAACGGCCAAAAGGGTTGGGTCATCAACGGCGTCAAGACCTGGTGCACCTTCGCCGGTTATGCCGACAGCCTGATGGTGCTCTGCCGCACCGATCCCGATATGTCGAAAAAGCACCGCGGCATGTCGATCCTCATCGCCGAGAAGCCGCGCTTCGACGGCCACGAGTTCAAGTACGACCAGCCGGAGCACGGCGGCCACATCGAGGGCAAAGCCATCCCGACCATCGGTTACCGCGGCATGCACTCTTACGAAGTCGCCTTCGAGAATTATTGGGTGCCCGAGGAAAACCTGATCGGCGGCGAAGCCGGCTTGGGCAAGGGCTTCTATCTTCAGATGGAAGGTTTCGCCGGCGGGCGCTTGCAGACCGCGGCCCGAGCCTTGGGCGTGATGCAGGCGGCCTTCGAGTCGGCGCTGCGCTACTCCGACGAGCGCAAGGTCTTCGGAAAACCGATCTTCGAATACGGCATGACTCAATGGAAGCTGGTCCGGATGGCGGCGCTGATCCAGGCCGCCCGCCAAGCGACTTACCACGCCTGCCGCTTGATGGATGAGCACAAGGGCCAGATGGAGGCCTCGCTGATCAAGTTCTACGCCTCCAAGATCAGCGAGTGGGTGGCCCGCGAAGCCCTCCAGATCCACGGCGGCTACGGTTACGCCGAGGAATACGCGGTCAGCCGTTACTACGTCGACGCCCGGGTTTTCTCGATCTTCGAGGGCGCCGAGGAAGTATTGGCGCTCCGGGTCATTGCGCCGGCGCTACTAAAACAGTATTTATAAATTCTTTCCCCCTCCTTTGTAAGGAGGGGGCAGGGGGAGGTAGAGAGTTAGCGTTGAGCAAAAATCTTGCATCACGCCGAGTCTCTACCCCTCCCTAACCCTCCCCTTACAAAGGGGAGGGAATAAGAGGTCTATGTCACTGACGATTCCCTATCCCAAATTCCAAGAATCGGCTCCATCCCAGTCGGCCAGTCTCGAAAAGGCGAAATACCCGCAATATGGCCGGGTTCTCGAGGACTTCAAGCCCGGTGCGGTTTTCTGCCATCCCCGCGGCGTGACGATCTACCCGGCCTTCGCCGTCGA
>JBIOXX010000345.1:0-4913 GCA_044869875.1 bacterium
GGCTCCCAAGCCCGAGGCTCCGGCCGAAGCTCCGAAGACTCTCGCGGCCCAATTGGAAGACTCCAATCTTTTCGGCGAGCAGTTCAAGAGCTACGATGCGAAGCGCAACACCGACTACGCCGCCGTCACTTTAGCCCTCACCGAAATCCGCAAGCTCGCCACCGGCAAGACCAAGGATGCCGAGGCGGTGAAGCTTCGGGTCGAAAGATGGCTCGGCGATTCGACGCTTTTGGTGGACAAGGTGCCGACTCAAGCCCGGATCAACTTGATCAAGGTGCTGGGCGCGGCGCCCTCTAATGCCTCCATCGACACGATCATCGCGGCTTTGAAGGCCGATTATAGCAAGAACGCGCCCAAGGCCGAAGCTCCTCCCTCCGAAGTCAAGACCGAGACCGCGAAGGGCGTCACCACCTATAAAACCAAGCCCAATGCCAAATTGAAGGCCAATCGCGACGACACGGCCCAGACTTTCCAGTCCGGGATGAACCCGGTCCTTAGGCGGATCTTTGAGCGCTTCTTGAAGAGTTCGCCCAACGGGATCACCACCGAGATGACGGTGACGGTGAACGAGAAGACCGGCGAGATCACCGATATCAGCTTCACCAATGTGAAGTCAGGCGCCGGGGACGATTCGCTCAAGTCCTTTTTCAACGAGGCGGCCAACGCGCTCCGCGCCCGTTTCCGTTTCAAGCCCGGCACCTTCGACAGCGGCGATTTCGGTTTCATCAAGGCGAAGGTTGTTTTCGCCCCCCAATAAGCTCTTCGTGGAGAATGCCGTAGCGCAGGCCGTGATCGCTGACCAATATCTGGTTCAAGCCAAGGAATTCCATCGCCCGCCAGAGGATGGCTCCGCCGACCGGCAAGAGCTCGGCCCGGTCGGGATGCATGCCCGGCAAATTCTTCCTCTCCTCCAAACTTAAGCCCCGTAGCCTCTCCAGCAAATTCGACAATGCCGATTTCTTTAAACGAAAGCCGTGGATTTTTTCCGGCCGATAGACCGGCAGCTCCAGTAACACCGCGGCTAGGCTGGCCGGCGTCGCCGCCACCGCCGCCCAGGTCGACGGCACCGCCGAGTCCGGGTTCAGGCCGCTTTTGAGCTGGCGGTCGACTTCCGTTAAAAGTCGGTTCCATTCCGAATCGGGGATCGGATGCGAGCTGATCCAGGCTTCGGTGAGCCGGACCGTGCCGATCGGCAAGCTGAAGCGGGGGCCGTTTTCGCCGAAGACGAATTCGGTGGAGCCGCCGCCGATGTCGATCATTCCCAAGGCATCGCGGCCTTGGCCGAAGTCGAGCTGAGCGCTGGCGAAAGAGTAGCGGGCCTCTTCGTCGCCACTCAAGATCCGGACTGGAATTCCCAAGCGGTCGAAGATCTCGCGGCCGAAGTCTTGGCCGTCGCGGGCCCGACGAAAGGCCGCGGTTCCGGCCGCCAGGACTTCGGTGGCGCCGTGGCGCCGGGCTTGATGTTGGAACTCCTCCAAGGCAGCCAAGACTCGCTGCTTGGCCTCGGGCTTCAGGACTCCCCCGTCTTGCAGGCCCTCGGACATGCGCACGACCCGGCCTTCATCCCACAGGATTTCCATCCCGCCGTCGGCCCGAAGCCGGCCGACGGTGATCAACACCGTGTTGGAACCGATGTCGAAGACGGCGAGGGTGCGCAAATTATTCTTTCTTCTTTTCGGCGGTTTCCAGCCAGTTCGACCAATCGGGAGTCTTGCATTGGCCGTCGGTGGTGATGGCGGTCTGGTTCGATCCGTCCCACATCATGAGAAAGAGATTTCCGCCCTTATTGCGGCTCGAGGAAAAGGCGATGTAGCGGCCGTCGGGCGAGAAGGCCGGGTTCTCGTTATTGCCCGAGCCCGAGGTGAGCTGCTGGGGCACCGAGCCGTCGGCGTTCATCAGGAAGACGTTGAAGCCGCCGTCGGCCCGCTTGACGTAGGCGATCTTGTCGCCGCGCGGCGACCAGTCCGGCGTGTCGTTCTGATAACCGGTGAAGGTCAGGCGCTTTGGCGCGGCACCGGTCTTGTCGGTGACGAAGATGTGGAGGTTGCCGGCCTGCTCCGAGGCGAAGGCGATCAGGTTACCGTCGGGCGCGAAGGAGGGCGAGATGTCGATGCCCTGGCTCCGGGTGATCTGAGTCGTCTGCTGAGTTTGGGGATCGATCAGGTAGATGTCGGGATCGCCGGCCATGCTCGAAGAGAAGGCGACGGTCGAGCCGTCGGGCGCATAGGACGGCGTGATGTTGAGCTTGTTGTTGAAGGTCAGCCGCCGCGGTTTGCTGCCCTTGACCGAAGCGATGTAGAGCTCCGGAAAGAACTTGGCGTAGGAGGTGAAGACGAGCTGGCTGCCGTCGGGCGACCAAGCCGGCGAGATGTTCATCGAGGTATTCTTGGTGACCGGTTCGCGTTCGCTGCCATCGACGTTCATCACGACGATCTGCTCCTTGCCTCGGGGGCCGCAGGCGGCGGCGATCTTGGTGTTGAAAATCCCGCGCTCACCGGTCAGGGCCAGCATGATCTCGTCGGCGAAGCGATGGACCGCGGCGTAAGCCTTGTCTTGCGGGACCTTGTACTCCTTGCCGACCAGCATCTGCTTCAAATTGGGATCGTAGAGCCGGAATTCGATGACCAGGTTCTTGCCTTTTTTCTGGTAGCCGCCCTTCACGAAGACCGTCGCGCCGGTCGCACTCCAAAGGCCGAAATCGACCTCCTCGGGCTTTAGGGTCGCGCTGCGGTCCTGGTAATTCGATTTGTCGACGATGTCGAAATAGCCGGCGAGCTTGAGGTTCTTGCGGAGAAGATCGGCGATCTCGACGCCCTGGGCATCGGCCTGACCGCTCTTCTTCTCGATCAAATCGGCCACCGCGATGGGGAATTTGTGCTCCGGCGAGAATTGGTCGATGAGGATGTAGATCGCGGCGTGGGCGCGAAGCGGCACCAGCGCAATTAAAAATAAAAATGCAAAGCGAGTCAGGCGTTTCATCTCAGGTCTCCTCAAAGAATAATCATTTTCGGCCTAGCATGCGCGAGCTGAAGTCGACAACAAAACCTTCGGAAAGCGCTTCGGCCTCGAGGCCGGCCGGCGGCGGCGGCAGCGGCGAGGCCCGCTCGATGGCTCGCAGCGCCGAGAGATCGAAGCTCTCGTTGCCGCTGCTCTTGACGACGTTCTTGCCGATGACCTGACCCGAGGCATTGATCCGAACCTGAACCCGGGTGCGGATCGGCTGGCCGTCGTCGGGCCCGGTGTTGGCCCGGACCCAAGTCCGAACGATCTTGGAACGGACCGTCGATTGGTACTGGGCCAGGCCCGGATCGGCGGCGCCGACTTGGCCGCCGGGTACGCCGGCCGGGGCTGCCGTTCCGCTGCCGTCAGGCACGCCGGCCGCCGTCGGCGGCGTTTGAGCGGTGACTTCGCGCTGCTCTAATTCTTTTTGGACTTGGCCCAGAGCCTCGGCCAGCTTTTGCTCGTCGGGAGCCGGAGCCGCCGGCTGGGCCGGTTTTGGCGGCTGGGGCTTGGGCGGCTTGTCGCCCAAATGGACGGTCGGTTGAGCCGGCTTCGGTGGCACCGGTTTCGCCGGAGTTGGCGGCGTGATCGGTTTGGCCGGGATCACCGGCGCCGGCTTGGCGACCGGAATCGGCGGCGTCGGCGGTTGGGGCGCGGCCGGCTGGGGCTCGGTTGGCTTGGGCTGGAAGGCCGGCTTCTGGAAGAGCGGAGCGTTCAAGTCGCCGGCGCCGCGGGAGAGCCGGATCATCGTCACCTGGGTCTTGGGCGGAGGAGGGGGTGGCCCTTCGCCGCCAAAAAGCAGGAGGAGGGTGACGACCACCGCGTGGAAGCTCAACGAGTAGAGGAGATATTTTTTCAGCGAGTCGGAGGAATCCAAGAAAGGCCCTTTTAAGTCCCGCCCTTCGTCGTTTCGGGCTCGGTCACCATGCCGATGCGCTCGATGCCGGCTTGCTTGCAGGCCGACATCACCTGGACCACTGAGCCATAGGGCACGTTTCGGTCGGCGCGGAGGTAGACCACTTTTTCGGTCTGTCCGCTGAACAAGGTCGCCAGCCTTTGGCTCAAGGCTTGGCTGTCATAGGGCTGGTTCGGATCGCTCGAAAGGAAGATCTGGCCCGACTTGTCGATGGTGATGATCTTGTCGTCCTTGCCCGAGGGCGCCGCCGAGGCGCTGGCCTGGGGCAGATCGACGTCGATGCCTTCCTGGAGCAGCGGCGCCGTGACCATGAAGATGATCAGCAGCACCAGCATGACGTCGACCAGCGGGACGATGTTGATCTCGGCCAAAGTGCTTCGCGGTCCCTTGGCGTTGTTGGGAGTGGTGAAGGCCATTAGAAGTATTCCTTTTCGATGCGGTGCTCCAGATCGATGGAAAAGTCGTTCAAGTCCTTACCCAGCACTTTCAATTTGCTGACGAAATAGTTGTAGGCGATGACCGCCGGAATCGCCGCCGCCAAGCCAACCGCGGTGGCGATCAGAGCCTCGGCGATGTAGGGGCCGACCACCGCCAGGCTCGGGGACTTCTGCTGGCCGATGGCCCAGAAGGCCGTCAGGATGCCCCAGACCGTGCCGAAGAGACCGATGAAGGGCGAAGCCGAAGCCGTCGTCGCCAGGAAGGAAGTCAGCTGCTCCAAGCGCGCCATCTCGTCGCTTTCGGCACGACGAATGTTCTTCCGGATATGGTCTAAACTAACGCTGGACCGGGCCGAGGGGTCCTTGGCCTTGGCCTGCTTGGCCCGAAGGATCTCGCTGATTCCGGAGGAGAAGATTTGATAAAGCGGGTTGCCTTCCTGGGGCGTCGACTTGGTCAGCATTTCTTCGATGGTGTAGGTCTGATCGAAGATCTGGGCGAATTTATCGGAGCTTCGCTTGGCCCTTTTCACCTGGGCGTATTTGTAAAAGATGATCGCCCA
>JBIOXX010000346.1:0-4935 GCA_044869875.1 bacterium
AGCGCCTCCCGATCAGCACTCGCATCATTCAAGGCGTGGAAGCGAAACTCTTGCCGGCAACCGGAGGCGAATATCGGCGGCAGCAAAACCAGATCACGAACATCGCGAACGGCGAAATCCTCTACACGCCGCCGATCGCCAGCGAAATACCGGCCTTACTCGGGAACTGGGAGACCTTTGCCAATCAGGATGCCGAACAAATCAATCCCTTGCTGAAATCCGCCATTGCCCATTATCAGTTCGAAGCCATCCATCCTTTTAGCGATGGCAATGGCAGGACCGGGCGAATTCTGATGGTATTGCAAATGGTCCAAGACCGCATCCTGAATCTACCCATACTATACGTCAGTGGTTATATTCAGCGAAACCGAAGCGAGTATTACCGGCTGCTGCGAGGCGTCACCGCGCAAAGCCAATGGCAACCATTCCTTCAATTCATGTTGAAGGGTTTCTATTCTCAGGCCAGGGAAACGAAGCGCTTCGTTCTGAAAATTCGCGACCTCTTCGAATCCTTCCGCGAGGACGTTCGGGCCGAATTGCCGAAAGTTTATAGCGGAGACCTCGTCGAATTGCTCTTCTCTTTCCCGGTGATCAGCCCGGTGAAGCTTGGAGAGAAAATGGGAATCCATTACACGACGGCCAGTCGTCATCTTAAAGCGCTCGCCGCCAAGGGCTTCTTGAAGAACATGAAATCCGGTAAATACCAGCTATTCATCAACGAAGCGCTCATGCGAATATTAAAATAGGAGTCGAAAATGCTGTGCCAAAGGTCCCTCGGTCAATTAAACGTCAGCGAGATCGGCCTCGGCTGCATGGGCATGTGCGATTTCTACGGGCCCCGCGACGATGCCGAGTCGCTGGCCACGATCCAACTTGCGATCGAACACGGCTGCAGCTTCCTCGACACCGCCGACATGTACGGTCCCTTCGTCAACGAAGAGCTGGTCGGCAAGGCGATTCGGGGCCGCCGCGACGAGGTGGCGCTGGCGACCAAATTCGGCATCGTCCGCAATTCGGCCAATCCCACTGACCGCGGCTACAACGGCAAGCCCGACTATGTCCGCCAGGCCTGCGAAGGCAGCTTGAAGCGGCTCGGCGTCGAGACCATCGATCTTTATTATCTCCACCGCGTCGATCCGGATACGCCGATTGAAGATACCGTCGGGGCCATGGCCGAGTTGGTTGTGGCCGGCAAAGTCCGCCACCTCGGTCTCTCCGAAGTGAATCCCCAGACCCTGCGCAAGGCCCACCGCATTCATCCGATCACCGCGGTTCAATCGGAATACTCGCTGTGGAGCCGCGATCCCGAGGACGGCGTGCTTCAAGCTTGCCGCGAGCTCGGCATCGGCTTCGTCGCCTACTCGCCGCTCGGCCCCGGCTTTCTCTCCGGCCAAATCCGGCGCTTCGAGGATCTGGCCAAGGACGACTACCGGCGCCGTCAGCCCCGCTTCCAAGCCGAGAATTTCGAAAAAAATCTGCACTTAGTCGAAGCAGTGAAAAGCTTGGCCGAGTCCAAAGGCTGTACGCCTTCTCAGCTTGCCATCGCCTGGGTCCTGGCCCAGGGCCCGGATATCGTGCCCATTCCAGGAACCAAGCGGCGGAAGTATCTCGAGGAAAACCTCGGAGCCACCGAGGTGAAGCTAAGTCCCGAGGATTTGGCCAAAATCGACGCGATCATTCCGCCGGGCGGGGCCTCGGGGACGCGCTATCCGGCCTCCATCATGGACAGCGTGAACCGCTGATTTTCCACAACACAAGCCCCGTCCGCCGCCGATAATGGCTTGGGGCATTATGACCGCACCGTACCTAAAAAAATCCAACATCCTCACCGACGAGCTCAAGCTCTCCGACATCGTCCGTCGTGAATTTGCCCCAAATTCCAGCCTCTCGGCCTACGAGCTTCTGCGGCCGACGATACCGCTGACCGTCGAGCTTTTGCGGCCCGAGCTGCTGCCCCGTATCGGCAATTGCGGAATCCTCCGGAACAATTCGGCCTTCGGCTGCAACTATCTCGATTCGACCGGCCGCGAGACCAAGCTCGGCGTCAATTTCGACACCTATCCCGGCGGCCTCGGCTTCTCGCTCAAATTCTTCTTGGGTAGCCGCTGAGCTTTTCCGCATAATGCCTCCATCCAATAGGGAGGCTTCCATGCATCGCCATTTCTTCTTCCTTGCAACGGTCCTTAGCTTACTGATCGGCGGCTCCACGCAAGCCCGCGAAATTTTGGGCTCCAACGAAAGCGAGGCCAAGGCCTGGGCCGCCACCCAAGGTTATCAGGTCCAAACCGCCGCGACCGGCGCCGCGGGCTGTCTCAAAGGCCACCGCTATTTGCCGATGTCGGGTCCCGGCCTTCAGATCAAGGCCGTCTATTTCAATCCCATCTACAAGACCGATAGCCAGGTCATCGCGATGATCGACTTCGAGCCGGCGACGCCGCTGGCCAAGGCCCAAGCCGAAGCCCTCGCCATCCAAGTCGCGCCCATCGCTGGAACCCGGCCGCCGACCCACAAGCAGCCGATCCCGGCCGACGGCACGCCTTGTGCGCCGGCCAACGGCGGCTACGACGGCCGTTACACCGAAGATTACATTGTCGAGTATTTCTACGCGCCCGATAAGGCGCGGATCGAAAAGGTCCGGGTCTACAACGACGGAATCCGCTGATCAGCGCCAGGTGCAGACGTAGGGCTGCATCGCCTTCTTGGTGCGCTGCAAGGCCAACTGGCATTCCTGAACAACGGCGAGTCGCCCCTCGGCTGTGCCGGCCTTCGCCTTCCATTCCTTAACCTTGGTCACCAAAGCCTTGGCCAGCTTGGTATCCTCATTTCGAGGAACTCGCTGATTGATGCAGACCAAATACTGAGCGGTGTAATCGTCGCATTCCCAAATTCCCAGCTTTTCAACTTTGAAGTCGGGAAAGGATTTGAAATGGGCCGGCGGCGGCTCGAAGGAATAATGCGGTGGAACCGGCGGACCGCGCGGCGCCAGCGGCGGCAATTTCGGAACCGGCGGCGGGTAGCGTTTCAGACCGGGGACGGGACGCGGCGGCGGTGGTGGCTCGACTTCCTCTTCCACCTTCTTCTCAGGACGAGTTTCCGCGCTTCGGGGGCCTTGGCCTTCGCTGAAAATCGTCACCGTGCCGCTTTGCTCGGAGGGTTCCTCAAAAATCGAGGGCGGACTTTCCTGCTTTCCGCAGGCCGCGAGGACCAAAAAGAGGCAGCCGAGAATCAACGCCTTCCGCTGGAGGGAGCCCATGCCTGTTTGTGACAAAAATCACTCCCAGGTGCAACTGTAAGGCGTCATGGCCTGCCGAGTCTGATCGAAGGCCCGTTGGCAGTCATTGCCGGCGTCGGTGCGCCCGGCGGCGCTGCTCATCATCGATTGCCAGCGCCGGATGTTCGATTCCAAGCCACGAATCAAGGGCGCTTGGCGATCGGCCGGAACATTGCGGTTGATGCAGCTCACGAAGCGGTCGACATAGGTGTCGCACTCGAGCAAGCCGACCTTCTCGGTGGTCGAGAGAGTGCTGACCTCGACTGCGATCGGAGGAGGCGGTGGAGCCACCGGAACCGCCGCCGAAAGCGCGGCGCCGGTCACGGCCGACGGCGCCGACGGAATGACGGCGCTGGGCGGCGGAATCGTAGGGCCGGGCGCCGGCGTCGCCGGCACCGGCGTAGCGCCGGGAGCGGTGGCCATGATCACCGTTCCGCCTTGGCTCGGCGGCTCATTGCTGAAGATCGTGCTGGGAGGGGCCTCGGGCTTGGTGGTGGATATGATCGTGGTCGCGCTCTCCTGGCGCTTGGCGCAGGACAAAATGGCAAAGAGTAAAATCGTCAGGCTGAAAATTTTAAATTTAGAACCGGCCATCCTGCCTTCATCCTGCGCTCCCCCCTTCCAGAATCCCATCGGGCCTCGCCTGAAATCGAGCTGGGGCATTCCCCCATTTCGCAAATTTTCGTGCCAATTTCCTCGATTTTGATGGAAAATACCGGCCGAAAAGGAGGGTTTATGAGCCACGAATCCCGCCGCCTCGCCGGCGCCCTGCTCGTCATCCTGCCCACGGTCCTCTTCGGCGGAGCCAGCCTCCTCACCATGCTCGTCCACGATCCCAGCTACGCGGCCAATCCGCTGCGCCAGGATTTCTTCCGCGCCGGCCATGCCCATGCCGGCGTTTATCTGGTGCTGTCGCTGGTGATGCTACGCTACGTCGACGAAGCCAATCTCTCCGCGGGAATGAAATGGTTCGCGCGTTTGGCGGCTCCGATCGCCGCGATCCTCGTGCCCTCGGCCTTCTTCCTTTCCATGCTGTCGCCGCAGGCCCAAAAGCCGAATTCACTCGTCAACCTGGCCTATGCCGGCGGCGGAATCTTGGCCCTGGGTCTCTTGACCTTAGGCATCGGCTTGTTGAAGCCGGCGACGCGCCGGGATCTCCCTTGAAGGCGGTTCTCTACGACCGCTTCGGCGGCCCCGAAGTCCTCGAAATACGCGAGGTCCCGAAACCCAAGCCCGGCGGCGGCGAAATCCTCGTTCGGGTGAAGGCCGCGGCCCTCAATCCCAAGGACATCCTCGTCAGCCGAGGAAAATTCGCCAGGTTCTCGGGCAAACATTTCCCGCGCGGTTTCGGCTACGATTGGGCCGGCGAAAACGTCGCGAGCGGCGAGCGTCTCTACGGCATGGTCAACGGCTGGATGGGCAAGGCCTGCGCCGAATTCGCCGCCGTCAAGCCGGCGGAATGCGCCCCGATGCCGCCGAGTCTCTCCTTCGAACAGGCCGCGGCCCTGCCCTTGGCGGCTCAAACGGCCCTCCAAGCCTTGCGCGACTTAGGCCGGCTCCGACCGGGCAGCCGAGTTCTGATCAATGGCGGCTCTGGCGGCGTCGGCACCCTGGCCATTCAGATCGCCAAGGTGCTCGGAGCCGAGGTCACAACGGTCAGCAGC
>JBIOXX010000347.1:0-8057 GCA_044869875.1 bacterium
AACGACCGGTCGACGGCCCTAAGCCAAGACCGCATCGCTAAGGCCGTCCACGACCTCAAGGACAAAGAAGGCGTCCTCATCCTGACCGACATCTTCGGCGCCACCCCAACCAACCTCTGTAAAAACTTGATCGACCAGGGCCGGGTTGCGGTCGTCACCGGGATCAATCTTCCGATGGTCCTCAAAGCCGCCACTTCCCATTTCGAAAAGAACGCCCCGGAGGCCGCCGAGTTCCTCAAGCATTACGGCTCCGACAGCATCCGAACCTACCCCTAAACAAGAGAGAGCCATGCTGCTTGAAAAAGAACTGCTGATTCAAAACAAGCTGGGACTTCATGCCAGGGCCGCGGCCCTGCTGGTGAAGACCGCCAACCGATTCTCGAGCGACGTCAAGATCGCCAAGGATCGGACGATCGCCAACGGCAAGAGCATCATGGGCGTTTTGACCCTGGCTGCGGCCTGTGGCAGCAGCGTCAAGGTGAGCTGCGAAGGCCCCGACGCCGGCGACGCGATGAAGGCCATCGAAAATTTGATTGCCGCCAAATTCAATGAGGGCGAATGAAACAGGACCTCAAAAAAAGTAAGAAGCCGGCCCCCAGCCGGAGCCTCGAGGGGATCGGCGCCTCGGCCGGAATCTGCATCGGCGAGGCCTGGGTTTTAGAGAAGTCGGGCCTGACCCTGCCCCGCTATTGGGTCAACAACAAGGAGATCGGCCACGAGGTCGACCGCTTCCAAAAGGCATTGGAGAAGGCCCGGGCCGAGCTCGACCGGATCAAGGATAAGCTCTGCAAGTTCGACGGCAAGGAGCAGATCCACATCCTCGACGCCTACAGCTTGATGCTCCAGGATGAGATGCTGAGTCAGAACATCGTCCAAACGATCCGCAGCGAGCACATCAACGCCGAATGGGCCCTCCACAAGAATCTCGAAAAGCTGAAAGGGGTCTTCGCCAACGTCGAGGAGCAGCACTTTCGGGAACGGACCAGCGACTTCGACTACATCGGCGAGCGGATCCTGAGCTATTTGGTGGGTAAATCCGAGGATCTCTTCAAGAACATCCCGACCTACGCCATCATCGTGGCCCACGACCTCTCGCCGGCCGAGGCCGCCCAGCTCGTCAAGTTCAAGATCAAGGGCATCGTGACCGAGATCGGCGGCAAGACCAGCCACACCGCGATCATCTCCCGGGCCCTCGAGATCCCGGCGGTGGTGGCCTGCACCGGCATCGTCGCCCGGGCCAAGAGCGGCGATCGCCTCGTCGTCGACGGCAGCTCCGGCAAGATCATCGTCAACCCCACGACCAAACAGGAAAAAGAATTCGAGACCAGCCGCCAGCACGAGAATGCCCTGCAAAAGATCCTGCTCAAGGACATCCACCTCCCGGCCGAAACCCGCGACGGCTACCGGATCCGATTGGCCGCCAACATGGAGCTGGTCGAGGAAATCCATTCGATCAAGGAGCACGGCGCCGAGGGCGTCGGCCTCTACCGGACCGAGTTTCTCTTCCTCAACCGCAAGCAGGCACCGACCGAAGAGGAGCACTTCGAGAACTACAAGCTGCTGCTCAAGTCGATCTATCCTAACTACGCGACGATCCGGACCCTCGACATCGGCGGCGACAAGGTCCCGACCCACGGCACTTACGAGCCCGAGGACAATCCGGCCCTGGGCCTTCGCGCGATCCGCTTCTGCTTCAAGGAGAAAGGGCTGTTCAAGACTCAGCTGCGGGCCATGCTGCGGGCCAGCGTCTACGGCAAGCTCAAGATCCTCCTGCCAATGATCAGCGACTTAGAAGAACTGCGAAAAGCCAAGATGATCCTGGAAGAGGTCCGGCATGACCTCGAGAAAGACAAGATCGACTACGATCCCCATGTCAAGGTCGGGATCATGATCGAGGTGCCCTCGGCGGTGATGGTGGCCGATGAGCTGGCCCGGGAGGTCGATTTCTTCAGCATCGGAACCAACGATCTGATTCAATACACTCTGGCCATCGTCCGGGGAAACGAGAACGTCGCTTATCTCTATCGCCCGCTTCACCCGGCGGTGCTGCGGATGCTCGAAAAAACCATCGATGCCGCCCACCGCGAGCAGATCGACGTCTCGGTCTGCGGCGAAATGGCCAGCGAGCCGCTTTACATCCTCATCTTATTGGGGCTGGGCCTAACCGAGCTCTCGATGAACGCCCTCTCGGTGCCCCGGGCCAAGCGAATCATCCGTTCGGTCGACTACAAAGCCGCCCGGGCCCTGGCCGACAAGACTCTCCTGCTCAAAACGGCCAGCGAGATGATGGTCTACGTGAAGCGCGAGCTCCACGGCCTGCTCGGCGAGCACTTCAAAGAGTATTCGTTGTAATTGGTTGTATCAATCACCGCGTCATCCCCTCATATCCCCTTGACAATTCTAAGCATTTGACTAGGTTCGGCCTCGATTTGAGGAAAATCCGACAAATTTTCCAGCATTGGTTCGGCCCCCGCGGCCGCCCGGAAAGAGGCGAATTCATGAGCAACTCCAAGTATTTATTTTCTTCGGAATCGGTGACCGAAGGCCATCCCGATAAAATCGCCGACCAAATCTCCGACGCCGTCCTCGACGCCATCCTGGCCAAGGACCTCAAGGCCCGGGTCGCCTGCGAAACCCTGGTCAAGACCGGCTTCGCCATGGTCGCCGGCGAGATCACCACCACCGCTTCGATCGATTTCCCCGAGATCGTCCGCAAGACGATCAAGGAAATCGGCTACGACGACAGCCGCAAGGGCTTCGACTACGAAACCTGCGGCGTTTTGGTGGCCATCGACAAGCAATCGCCCGACATCTCCCAAGGCGTCACCGAAGGCGAAGGTCTCTTCAAGGAGCAAGGCGCCGGCGACCAGGGCCTGATGTTCGGCTATGCCACCGACGAGACGCCGGAGTTCATGCCGGCCCCGATCGATTTTTCGCACCGCCTCACCATGAAGCTGGCCGAGCTGCGCAAGAACGGCACCCTGCCCTGGCTCCGTCCCGACGGAAAGTCTCAGGTCACCATCGAATACCAAAACGACAAGCCGGTCCGCATCGACACCGTGGTCATGAGCACCCAGCACGGCCCCGAGGTCGAGCACAAGACCATCGAAGAGGCCCTGATCGAGCAAGTCGCCAAGAAGTGTCTGCCGGCCGAGCTGCTCGACAAGAACACCCGCTTCTTGATCAACCCGACCGGTCGTTTCGTCATCGGCGGACCTCAGGGCGACTGCGGCCTGACCGGCCGCAAGATCATCGTCGACACCTATGGCGGCATGGGCCACCACGGCGGCGGTGCCTTCAGCGGCAAGGATCCCAGCAAGGTCGACCGCTCGGCCTGCTACATGGCGCGCTACGTCGCCAAAAATATCGTCGCCGCCAAGATCGCCAAGCGGGCCGAGGTCCAGATCGCCTACGCCATCGGCTTCCCCGAGCCGGTCAGCGTCATGGTCAACACCTACGGCACCAGCGAGATCCCCGGCGACAAGCTGACCCAAGCGGTCCGCGAGGTCTTCCAACTCAAGCCCGCCGGCATCATCCGCGAGCTGAACCTGCTTCGCCCGATCTACCGTAAGACCGCCTCTTACGGCCATTTCGGCCGCAACGATCCCGATTTCCATTGGGAGAAGATCGACAAGGTCGAAGCTTTGCGCAAAGTTTTGAATTTCTAATTATTAAGGATGTCATCCTGAGCGCCAGCGAAGGACCTGCTACTGCCCAAGGCAGTAGAAGATCCTTCGGCCCCTTCGGGTCCTCAAGATGACGTAATGCCAATGAACTCTGACATTCGCGACAAATCTTTAAGCGCCAAGGGCAAGCTCCGCATGGAGTGGGCCGAGCGCGACATGCCGGTCCTTCGCCAAATCCGCGAGCGTTTCCACAAAGAGAAGCCGCTCAAGGGCGTCAAGATCGCGGCCTGTCTCCACGTCACCACCGAGACTGGCAGCCTGATGGTCACCCTGAAGGAAGGCGGCGCCGAGCTCAGCCTCTGCGCCAGCAACCCGCTTTCGACTCAGGATGACCTGGCGGCCACCCTGGTCGTCGACCACGGCATCCCGGTCTTTGCGATCAAGGGCGAGAACAAGGAAGTCTACTACAATCACATCAAGCAGGCCTTGGAGTTCGGCCCCCAGATGACGATGGACGACGGCGCCGATCTGGTGAGCTACATCCACACCGAGGGCGTCAACCTCCTGCCCAACATTCTCGGCGGCACCGAGGAGACCACCACCGGCGTCATCCGGCTGAAGAGCATGGCCCGAGACAAGGCCCTCAAGTATCCGATCGTCGCGGTCAACAACGCCGACACCAAGCATTTCTTCGACAATCGCTATGGAACCGGCCAATCCACGCTGGACGGCATTTTGCGGGCGACCAATCGGCTGCTCGCCGGCTCGACCTTCGTCGTCGCCGGCTACGGCTACTGCGGACGGGGCTTGGCCGAGCGAGCCCGCGGCATGGGCGCCAAGGTCACCGTAACCGAGGTCGACCCGCTCCGGGCCTTGGAAGCTCAAATGGACGGCTTCAAAGTCGCGACCATGCAAGAGGCCGCCCCGGAGGGAGACTTTTTCGTCACCGTCACCGGCAACAAGGGCGTCATCCGCAAGGAACACTTCGAGATCATGAAGGACGGGGCGGTGGTCGCCAACAGCGGTCATTTCAACGTCGAGATCGACATCCCAGCCCTGGAAGAGATCGCCAAGGGCAGGCGGACGATCCGCGATTTCGTCGAGGAATACAGCCTGACCGGCAACCGCAAGGTCTACCTCTTGGGCGAAGGCCGCCTGATCAACTTGGCCAGCGCCGAAGGCCATCCCAGCCAGGTCATGGACATGAGCTTCGCCAACCAAGCCCTCTGCGCCGAGTACTTGGTCCAAAACAAGGGCAAGCTCGAGCAACGGGTCTACGACGTGCCCAAAAACATCGACCAGGAGATCGCCCGGATCAAGCTCAAGGCCTTGGGCGTCAAGATCGACATCCTGAGCCCCGAGCAGGAGCGCTACCTGGCTAGCTGGCAAGAAGGCACCTAAGCCCCATACAATCCGATTGCTCCCCTTTTCCAATGGCTTCATAATTGGAGCGTGAGTCCACGTCTCGGCATCCTGTTAGTTTTGCTCCTGGCAGTCGCGGGGATCGCCCTTTCCTACTTCGAGCCCGATTTCTTGAACGATTCGACCTCCCTGCGCAGCTTCTTCGAACCGGTCTTTTTCTTCGGCTTGGGAGGCCTGTTCGGATTGATGCTGGCCAAGCTGCGCCAATCGCCGCGCGAAGCGATGAGTCCCTCCGAGGAACAAGAAAGGCGCTCGAACCACGATCCCCTGACTCAGGCCTACAACCGCCGCCACATGGACAAGGTTTTGGCCCAGTTTTGGGACATGGCTCAGCAAGGTGGCGCGCCTTTTTCGCTGCTGCTGCTCGACATCGACAACTTCCGTACCATCAACGCCCGCTTCGGACACGACATCGGCGATCGGGTTCTGCAGTCGATCGTCCAGAATATCCAAGGCAACACCCGCAAGACCGACATGGTCTTCCGCAGTGGCGCCGACCGCTTCCTATTGCTTTTGCCGATGACCCGCGGCGAATTCGCCCTGACCTTGGCCAACCGCCTTCGCGAAGAATTCTTCAAGCTGACTTTCCGGGGTTTGGCTCGCGAGACCTTCAAGGCCGATTTCAGCGTCGGGGTGATCGAGTACCGGCAGGAGATCGGCAGCTTGCCGAGCCTGATGCAAAAGCTTGAAGAGGCCTTGATTCGGGCGAAAAAAGAAGTGGCCAGGGTTTCTTTGGCCGGATAAAAACCACCGCCCAATCGGTCTCTGCGAATTTCCACCGCCCCGCATGGTCCTGGACCCGGGACCTCTCGTAAAACCAGCAACATTTAAATGGCAAGTCCGATGAAGTAGAGGGTAAGGAAAAGGACAAGGCATGACACCACCGATCCGTTTTCCGGCCTCTTCTCATTCTTTCTCTCATGCCTCCGAACCTACAGACCCCATATCCTCGCCCGAGGTTTCCAATCCTAAAATCGAGCAAGCGACCAAAGACAGGCATCACGAAATTCTCCGCCAGGCCTTTGGTGAACAAATACCAACATCCTCCTCGGCCCGACGCTTCGGCTCGCCTTTAGCCTACACGCCTTGGGCCCTGCTTGGCGCCCTAACCGGCTGCAACAACCATCCTCCCCTGATCGGCGACGGGGATACCGGCGGAGACGCAGGGAACATGGATGGGGGGCGGCAGGACAGCAACCTAGGAGCCGGCGGCAATGGTGGCGGAATCGACGCCGGAAACGAAGCCGACGGCGGCCACGGCGAAAGTGACGCCGGCTCTTCGGAGATCTGCCAGATTCGTTTGCCTGTCGCCGTGATGTTTTACGATTGTGTCGATATGGCTCCGGCTGGGGGCCCAACGACGCGGGTTTGCTTTTCCGACCAGTTCGGCGGTGACGTCGCAGCAGCTCGAAGCTATATCACGCGGGCCATGGACCTCACCCGGGAAATCTATACTCAGACCTGCACCGAACTCCAAATCGATCCCATTTTGTTTTTCCCGGAAAGAGTGCTCAACGGCAGAATCGGCATCACCGGGCTCGATTTCTCTGGTATCGACGATTCCGCGGATGGCATCGACAATCCGATGTATGCTCACAGTTACTATTCTGGTCGGATCGCGGCGGACTTGGAAACCTTGGGCACGGACTCCACCGGATTTGGCGCCTACATGGTCCTCAATGGATGGAGAAGTTCGGTGATCCCCTCCGCCGGCCCGCAAACCTACAACCTGGCGCACCGAACGTCGCCACCTTACGCGCTCACGGCGGTGAACCTGGACGAGGGCTTAGACCCCTACCTCCAAATCCCCGGAATACCGCGCCTCGGCTTGAGGCATGAATTGGACCATGCTTTGAATAACATCGAGAGCCACTTCGGTTTCGATCGCCTTCCCTCAACCCACAGCGCTCACCCTTATTGCCCAGTGGAAGCCGATTGGACCTGGCTCTGCCGCACCGAATACGACGGCATGGGAAATCCACTCCGTGCGTCCGACTGGCAAATGCTCCTAGGCGCCACCGGCTTTCCCGTCACCTGTGACGAGCCGAGTTGGCAGGCCAACTGCGCCATGCCCGAAACAGAGACCTGCGACGGCACACCTTGTCCGCCGCTGCCCCACTATGACAATTCCTGCAATGACCATGGCTTTTGCGAATACACTCCCTCATCGCCGACCGAGCCTTGGCAAGCTTATAGCACCTGGATCTATATCCCGCCGGGAGGGACATTCAACATGGGAAGCGAGTCTGGGAGCCCCTCTGAGATCCCGGTTACTCCGGTCACCTTCACGCGAGGCTATTTCATCGGAAAATACGAAGTGCCGATCGAAGCCTTCGAAGCCTGCGAAGCAGCCGGCGAATGCCTGCCGAGAAATCAAGAGAATTGGGACGGCGACGGCTGGGGCAAGAATCTTGCCTCGGAACGCCCGTTGCATCCGGCCAATTACCTTGACTATGGAAATGCCGGCATGGTGTGCGGTTTTCTTTTTCCCGGCGCGCGCTTGCCAAGCCACGCCGAATGGGAGTTCGCCGCTCGAGGACCCAGCGGCCTTCTGTATCCTTTTGGCGAGAGTCCTCCCACTTGCTCGAGAGGCGAAGCCAATTTCAATGAAACCGGAACGGCCGACGGTTATGGTTGTGGAACTGGGGGAACCCGGCCCATCGATGTCGGGGCGACTGGGGCTTCATGGATCGGCGCCCTGAACATGTCGGGGAACGTCTGGGAATGGCTAGGGGACTGCTGGACGTCGGATTATTCATCCGTTCCAACCAATGGATTCACTTACAACCAATATAACTGTCACCAATTTAACCTGGCAGGCGGGGGCTTCAATAATGAATCCAATTTGCTTCGCGGAGCCCAGCGGCTGTCCTTCTGGCACGACTTCGACAACGCCAACGTTGGAGCCCGGTGCGCCATTTCGGCTTCTTGGGTCTATGGCCATTAATCGAGCGCTTGCGTTTGATCTCAAGGCCCGGCAACCTTGGGCTAAAAATCCTCGATGGCAAC
>JBIOXX010000348.1:0-3657 GCA_044869875.1 bacterium
CCTGCGGGCCTTTACCACCCGGCACATCGCCGGTGCTCTTGACCAGATGCAAGCGCCGCCCCGCGGAACCTTGCGATCCATCACCGTCGCCGTGGTTTTCGCTCATCAACGGCTGATTCATGAGATCCAGGATCGAGGGCGAGTTCCGCCCAACCCTCGATCCGGCGCCCGCCTCCGCCAGCGCCGGCGAAATCGGTCCCCAATTCCTGCCCCGGCCACTCAAGCTCGCGGCCTGCCAATCCAAGCGCCGCTGCCAGGATCGGAAACCGGTGCCGAGGGTTTCTTCGGCCAAGCGACCGCCGGCTGCGAAATGGAGATAGGTTGCGATTCCATCGGCCAAGAAAGTCGAGCCATTGGACTCCGGCTTCAGCTTCAATAGCTCTTCGGCGCGATTAGCCAGAAGGATCCCGCTGAACATCGCCGCTTGGGGCACCACCGTTTCCAGCGTGCTGCCGAGGTAATAGCTCTTAACCGCCTTCTGACCGGCTGCTCCGAGACCCCGCAAGCAGAGCAAGGTAACGCCGACTCCAGCTATCTCCTGAGCCAAGGTTTCACCACGCCAATCCTGAGACTGACCGCCGATCTGGTGACCCAATTTAGAAGCGAAGAGGAAAACTGGGGCTTCGGCGCTAAGTCCTGCGCCCGAGGCGATCAACTCGGCGGCGGCCCGGCCGGGCAAGTATCCCCGCGCCGATCCGGCCCAGAGCCGGGAAAGAGCGCCGAGCTTGGCGGCGCGAAAAACCAGCGAGCCGGCTCCGAAAGCGGCGATGGCCCAAGGATCGCTGAGATCATGGGTGACCCTTCGGAGCATGAACTCGAAGCGATCGCCGAATTCGCCTTGGCCGAGAAGGACCTGGGCGCTCCGATCGGCGGCGCGCTGCAAATCGACATCGTTCCCTTCGACACCCGCCGAAATTCCCTGCAATAGCGCCAGCGAAGCCTCGATCCGATCTTGGCGCTCCAGCCGGTGGGCCAGGCGCAAGGCGCCACTCCAAAACAATTCGGCATCGCTTTCCTTGGAGAGAGCCTGCAGCTCGTTCAAAGCGGCCTTGCCCAGATGGGCTTCGGGATCACCGCCAAGCCGATCCAGGAATTGAGCTACGAAAAGTTGGGGATTGAAGGAAGGCGCGGCGGGCGGAAGCGGTGGATGAAAATCCGCCGACCCATGGATTCCAAGGGGAAATCGGTTGTGCCCACCCGACATACGATGCCTAAGACTTTGAAAATACTATGAAAAAACACCCGGAACCTGTCAGTACATATCGGTCACTTCTGCCTTAAGTTGCTCCGGGATACCACAAAAAAGGGGATTTCGGCACCCGAAGGTCGCCGAAATCCCCTGTGCGGACAAAATAGAATTTAGAAGCTGAGGTCGAGGACCGTCGCAGCGCCGGCCGAGACTTCTACCGCGGCTTCCTGGGTCGGAAGCCCGCAAGTCGCCGCCACCGCATCGTAGCTACCGGCCATCAGCTCGGTCGAATAGGTGGTTCCGTTCAAGATATCGAGCGACTCGACTTCCACCGATTCGGGCAAACCGTCCAAGCTGAGCTCCTGCTCCAAGCTGAGGAAGGCGAAGGTATCGGCATCGGCACCGGCGATGTTCAAGGTCCCACCGAGGGTTCCGGTGTCGGCCGCGGCTAGAGTGAAATCTTGGATCGAACTGGCCGCCGCCACCGCCGAGAAGTTCACCCCCGCGGTCGCAAAACCGGTCGCCGTCGCAACCAGGTTATAATCTCCGGGCCGAACGAAGAGCTGATAATCGCCGTTAACATCGGTCAAGGTTGCCGCTTGAATCTGAACCCGGTCGACCGGATCGAGGGCCGAGGGGTTGAAGATCTGGGCGCTGACCTCGGCATTGGCGATGGCCGTGCCATCGGCGGCCAGGACCCTTCCGGTCACCAGAGTGAAATCCTGGGTCTCGAGCAGCTTGATCGTCGGCTTGAGGTTGTAAATGCCGCTGTTGCCGGCCACCACCACCGAAGCGGCCGCGTCGAAATCGAGGATGAGCTCGGTGGTCTGATTTTCGGCAACGTCGCACTTCCCGGCGCAAATGATCTTCAGGCCGGTCTGCTCACCGCTCGGAACCGTCAGTTCGTGAATTTCCTGATCGTCGGCATCGATGACGTAGTTGGCGAAGGGATGGCTATGGCAGAGGATGTTCGGACCGTCGTCGGGAACGGTGCCGATGATGAGGCGGACCTGGTTGTAGCTGCCGGCCTCGAGCGGGCCTTCACCCAAACCTTCGACGACTCCGTCGGTAAGATCCAATAAATTGTAGGTCCGGTTGGGTTCGGCGATGGCGACCCAGCCGCCCTCAGTGTCCCCGCCCTGCCGGTTGACTTGGATCTCGGTGATGGTGACATAGACCGCGGAATAGTCTTCGGTGGGACCATCCGTGAGCCCCACCGACATCATGCCGTCGCCGGAGCCGCCGCAAGCCACGAGGGCAAAAAGCGAGGCAAATCCAAAGCTTTTTAATGAA
Organism: bacterium; assembly: GCA_044869875.1. Lineage (GTDB taxonomy): Bacteria > UBA10199 > UBA10199 > DSSB01 > DSSB01 > DATEDP01. The sequence continues at coordinate 2,483 of JBIOXX010000348.1, forward strand.
AACTTAAGTGATTTCATCATATTTCCTCCTAAGGGTTCATTGGGAGATCACGACGCTTCGACGTCTATTTTAAACCCGGGTCACAATTTTTCTTAGGGAGGGATCGAAGGTTGCGGTCGGTGGACGCGGTCAATCGGTGACGAATTTTCCGACGTGGTTGCGGTATAACTGCAGCCATACGTCGGTTCGGGGGCGAGCCGCCTGAATTTTGATTTTCTCGAAGGGAATGTAGCCCCAATGATTGAGCAGGTTGACGAGCAGCTTGTCGTGGTAAGGCTCCCAATCCCCGAGTATCGAAACCGTCAGTTCCTGGCCGGGCTTCAATTTCGTGGTCGCGATGAACTGCAGTTGCTGAAACAGGTCCATGACGTCGCGGCTCGAAAGCGGAAGCCCCGGCTCCCAGGCCAGCGGCTGGCTCCATCGCGAGCTGCGCGCTTTGACCAGGTCTTCGCGCCGCTGGAAGGTGTGGGATTTCTTGGCACGAGAGTCGTGAATGACCAAGATGCTCCCCGGCCGCAGGTCCTTGAAAACATCCTGCCAGCCCTCGGCGTCGAAAGGAGAGCCGGCCGACGGGGGCTCGAACCACAGCTCCATTCGCCGGGGAAGGGAGCGATCCGACAGGAGATTCGCCACGTCCTTCAGGCCTTGGATCGAGGTGATCACCGCAAAAGGCGAAACCGCGGGAGCCTTTTTGACGGGCACCGAAAGGAGCTGGGTGGGGAAAACCGGCCGCGGCGAGCTTTTCACCGAAGCTTCGCCGGAAATGTCTTCGACCGGCGCCTTGGCCAAAGCCGGTCGGACCGATTCCTCGATCGTCCAATCGCCGCTGGAATCGGCGCTGGAATTAGTGAAGAGAAAGGATGCTCCCCCGTCCTCGAACTCGAGGCTGAGGGACTTTCCGGCGATTCGATGAAACCTCAAGCTTCGCTTGATGAACTCCACCAGCGAAACTTCGTAAGACGCGGGGCTGCGTCCCTGATACCGCACCCGATATTCGGTTTGGTAGGAAGATTTGGGCTGGCGAGTTTGGCTCTCGAGGTAGAGGTAAAGATCCAGCGGCGTTTCGGCCTCGAATTCGGTGCTGCCCGAATGGCGATTGAGCCGCGCCCATACGGGATCGCCTTCTTCGGTCCAACGAAGGCCCCGATCGGTCACTTTGGCGGTGAAAGTTCGGC
>JBIOXX010000349.1:0-3596 GCA_044869875.1 bacterium
GCCCATCGCCAGGATCGGCGTCTTGCGGTCGACCTTGAACTCCACCAGCTTGGCGTATACCTGGGCCACGGTCTTGAGATTCTTGTGGCGCTCGCCGTCGGGCAGGACCAGGAGCTTCACGTCGTGAGCCCGCTTCAATTCCCGAATCGCAGCCTTGCCGTAAAGTCGGTTTACGACCTCGTTGGTGACCAGAACGAGCTTCTCGGCCGGACAATGACGCTGCAAGAGCAAGTTGAGGTAGCTTAAGCCATCTTTTTGAAAATAAAGCGGATAGCTGCGTTCGCCGAGGTCGACCCGAAGGGAGGCCGCCTCCAGCGGCAGAACCTTGAGGATTTCCTCGGCGACTTGCTTGGGATTGATGCCGTCGGTCGGAATTTGCAGCGCGATCTTGTCGTAGAAAGGCGCCCGCTTCACCCAAAGCTCGCGAAGCTTGGCCTCGCGGTCGCCTTCGAGCAGCGGCCGGCTCGAATCGCCGTCCAGCCGCTTGAGCAGGGTCGGAATCTGGGCCTGGAGCAGGACCAGCCGGCTGTTCTTCTTCAGCTTGTCGAGATTGTCCCGAAAGCAGACCGCCCCGCCGCCCACCGCGATGACCGCCTTGGACTCGGCCAGGGCCTTGTCGATGGCCATGCTTTCCCAACGCCGGAACATCTCCTCGCCCTCTTCGGCGAAGATCCGGGCGATGGTCTTGCCGCTCAGGCCCTCGACCAGGTTGTCGGTATCAACAAAGGCGTAGTGCAGCCGCTTAGCCAAGGTCTGACCGACCGAGGTCTTTCCCGAGCCCATGAAGCCGGCAAGGACGATGCGTGGAGGTAAAGGACCCATTAGTAACCTTGAACCTGCAAGAGGTAGGATTCGACGTTGCGGCGGAGCTCGGCCATCGAATCGCCGCCGAACTTCTCGAGCCAGGCGTCGGCCAGGGTCAGGGCGATGACCGCTTCGCCGATGACGGCGGCGGCGGCGATGGCGCAGGTGTCGGAGCGCTCGACGCTGGCTTGGAACTCCTCCTTGGTCTCGATGTCCACCGAGTGGAGGGGCTCGTAAAGGGTCGAAATCGGCTTGAGGAAGCCGCGGACGATGAGCGGCAGTCCGGTGGTCATGCTGCCTTCCAAGCCGCCGGCCCGGTTACTCGAGCGGGTGAAGGTCTTGCGCTGGGCATCGTAATAGATCGGATCGTGGACCTCGCTGCCGAACTTGAGCGCATTGTCGAAGCCGTCGCCGATCTCGCAACCCTTCACCGCCTGGATGCTGAGGATGGCCTGGGCCAAACGGCCGTCGAGTTTGCGGTCCCATTGGACATAGCTGCCCAAACCCGGCGGCAGGCCTTCAACCATCACCTCGAAGATACCGCCCAGGGAGTCGCCCTTCTTTTTGGCTTGATCGATCAGCTCGACCATCTTGGGCTCGGCCGCCTTGTCGAGGCAGCGCAGCGGCGAATCCTCGGTCTGGGCCAGGATCTCTTCGGCCGAGGCCTGAATTTTTTGGGCCCGGAGCGGCCCCACCGCGGTGACGTGGCCGGCGATCTTGACGCCGAACTCTTCGAGCAGGCGGCGGGCCACGGCGCCAACCGCGACCCGCATGGTCGTTTCCCGGGCGCTGGCCCGTTCCAAAACGTTACGCAGATCGCGAAAATTGTATTTGATCCCACCGACCAGGTCGGCGTGACCGGGCCGGGGGCGAGTGACGGTGCGTTTCAGTGCCGCCTCGGTTGGCTCGATGCTCATCTCGGTCTGCCAATTCTTCCAGTCGCTGTTATGAACCAGGAGGCAGATCGGCGCACCCAGGCTCAGGCCATGGCGAACGCCGGCCAAGATCTCGACCTTGTCAGTCTCGATCTTCATTCGACCGCCGCGGCCGTAGCCTTTTTGGCGGCGTGCCAGCTGTTGGTTGATCTCTTCGGCTTGAAGGGGAAGCCCCGAGGGCATTCCTTCGAGGATGGCGGTCAAAGCCGGGCCATGGGACTCGCCGGAAGTGAGGTAACGAAGTTTGGTCAGTGCTTGCATCGAAAAAAAATCCCCGTAGGGCTACGGGGATCTCTCCTACAAAATTAGACGAGCTTCAATCATTCTTCGGGAAAAACTTTATCCTTTTCAGAGAGTTTGAAACCCAAAGCGAGAATGATCTTTCGCATCGTGTCCATCCGGCAGCTCATGCCGCCTTCAACCCGGTCAATGGTGAGAGCGGAAAGTCCGGCCTTGCGAGCAAGCTCGGCCTTGCTCATCAATTGCTCTTCGCGAATCTTCTGCACGTGGTTCTTCACGCGCTTCGATTCTTTTTTCGGCTTCAGCGTTTCAGCTCGTTGTTCGATTTCTGCAGTCATGATGTCGTCCCGTAAAGGCTTGATTACAAAAGACGACGTTAGGCGAAAATGATGCAATCTTCAAGATTTTCTAACGTATTTTCCAAAAATATTAGTGAGATGATATATTATTTTAATAAAAATATTATAATTAATATATCAATTAATATAAATTATGCATCAATTTTATATAAGAACGAAGCAAAAAAGGACCATAAAATAGATAGAGTAAAGCCATCGCTCCGAGAAAAACTCCGAAGGGCAGTGGCGTGTCGCGTGCCTTGCGACGCAGCAGTATCCAGGCTCCGCCGAGCAGAGCACCGACCGTGGAAGCGAGAAAGAAGATGAAGAAGACCTCTTTCCAGCCAAAAAAAGCGCCGAGCATCGCCGCAAAGTAGACGTCCCCACCTCCGAGACCTTCGGCGTGACGTAATTTCCGATAAAGCCATGCGATCAACCCAAGGGTCAGCCCGCCGACAAGAGCGCCGAGGAGACTTTCCAAGAGCAAAGCACCGGAGCTCAGCGGAACTTTGATCGCCGGCCAATACTTCCCATCCATCCAATGCACCAAGAAGCCGGCCGCGATTCCCGGCCAGGTGATTTTGAAGGGCAAGAGCTGGTCCCGAGCATCGATCGCCATCAGCAAGAGCACCGGCACGATGAAAAGGAAGAGCCAGAGCGCGAAGCGCGGCCAAGGTTGTAGGTGGTAATAGGCGAAAAGCGTCAAAAGGGCGGTGAGGAGCTCCAAAAGCGGATGATGCAAGGAAATCGGCGCGCCGCAAGAAGCGCAGCGTCCCCTCAGGCCGAGGTAACTAAAAACCGGGACGTTTTCATACCAGCGCAGCGGTCGATCGCAGCTTCGGCAATGGGAGCGCGGCCACAGGATCGACTCGCCTTTAGGAATCCTTATCGCCGCCAGCCCTAGAAAAGAGCCGAGCAACAAGCCGAGAATGAATACTTCTACCGAGAGCAGAACTTGCACTGGGCGATTCTTCCGGGAAGGACCTTCGATAATCCAGAAAATTCTCGTGTTTGCTGTTTTGTCATCCTGAGCGAAGCGAAGGACCTGCGACTGCCCAAGAGGATTAAGACACCCTCAGCTCCTTCGGATCATCGCAATGATTTTCACCTTGGTGGGTAGGAGGTCCTTCGCTTCGCTCAGGATGACAGGCAACGCCTGTCATTTTCTCACTTGAAGAGCGCGAAAAAATCGAAGTAGTACAAGAACAAAGGAGTTCAAGCACCATGGCTACGACTTTCAAGCCCTCCCACGAGGAAGAAGAATTCTTCGCCCGCCAAG
>JBIOXX010000350.1:0-2508 GCA_044869875.1 bacterium
CGACAAAGTCCGCTGGTGGTTGTCCGAGTATTTGCTCAGTTACAATCATGGAATCGGCGCCGGTTCTTTTCGCAATCCGATATACAACCACTACTACGTCACCACCCATGGGAAGCGCGAGGCCCTCCCGCTTCTGACCGAGGGAGTCTTCCAATCGCTCCGCGACATTTTCGCCGATCCGAAAAATCACCTAGTATGGCAATCCGGGCTCGAGCAGCTCGTCCGCCGCGCCGAGCATAGTCCGGTGCCGATGCTCTACTTCGATCGCTTCTTCAAGCTGCTGGGCTCGGGCGACCTCCCCGAGAAGATCTCGGAGTTGATCGCCGGAACCAATTACAACCCGCTCGAGGTTTGGCAGCGGCACCCGATCAATGGGACGGTCTACACCGGTTACGTGTCCGATCCGGTCTTGAACGAGAAATTCGGAGATTTTTACCGAGCCCTGCCGGAGCTGCTTCATCCCAAGAACAGCTCTGATCGATTGGCCGAGTTTCGCTTGAAGGCCGAGGAGCAGCTCGAGGGTCGGGAAAATTTCGACGCCGAGCAAATCTTGGAGCTGCTCTACCACCGCCCCACCGCCCGGGCCGCCGAAGCCCGTCAAGCAATTCTCGACGGCCAGGTTGGCCTCGAGGTCCTCACTCACGAGGGGATGGAATACCTGATGAAAAGCCTTCGTCCGGATCGCCCGATCGGCAAGCTCCACGATGCGCTCTATTTGCCGGCTTCGCGGAGCCCGACCGGCTTGCCCTACATTGCCATACTTCAGCTCGATCCCCGCCTGAGCCGAGAAGAGAAAGTCGCCCGGGCGGTTTTTCTGGCCGCCTATGCGGTCCACGAATACGACCATCACCTTCATGTCGGCGAGCTCGACATCAATCAGCGCGGTCAGCGCCTCAAAGCCGAGATGCGAGGCTGGCTCGAGGAAAACCTCTACCTTTTGACGCAGGGCGAAAAAACGGTCTGGGAAGAGGCCGAAGTGGTTTCCCCCACCGGCTTCGGCGTCTACCTCCGCAGCCTCATCGAGCGGGCCTACCTCCACGAAGACAACGATTACCTCCAAAAGCAGCCCTGACCGGCTCAAGCGGCACAAAACTTGCTTTATTTGTCCACAGGCTAATAGGGGGCCCAGGCTGGGGTCTGCGCCCTCCTAAACGCATTTAATGACCCTCATTCATGGATGGGAATGGGGTCGGGGTACACCAGCATGGAAAAAGCCTTCGTCCGATCCGAGACCAACGCCAATTTTTTCTTCGATTTATTGAGTCAGGAGACTGGTTTTTCCGATGCCTCCTTGGATGGGGCTCAGGCCGAAGAAATGTCGGGCGGACCGGGCAGTTCCTCGGCCCACCCCAAAGTCGAAAAAGACAATAAAATTCAAGGTCGCGAGGTCATCGCCGCCGCTTTCAACAAGATCACCCAGTACTATCCGAAGATCACCGAGCATTTTAAGCAGCTCGGCCTCGATTTGGCCGCGATGCTCGGCCCCGATGGCAAGATCAAGCCCGAGTTCATCACCGCCGCCCGGAAGCGCCTGATGGGCGAGATACCCGCCGCCAAATCGAAGTCCCTCGATTTCTTGGCCGCCCAGTTTCTGATCGCCGAGCAAAACGGCGTGTCGAACAAGGATCCGGTCTTTTTGGAAAAATGGGAGACCTTCTCGAAGCTTCCCGAAGCCGAGCGCAAGGCCCAGGTCACGACTTTCCTCGACAAGCCTGAAAATAAGGCAAAGTTCATTGGCTGGGCATTCCGGCTCTCCGAGCTCTCGCTGCTGCCGTTCAAGGATCAAGTCGACATTCTGAAAGACTGGGGCATCGGCGAGGCCCCTTCCAAGGCCGCCTTGGCGCCGCTCTGGCAGGACCGGGGTTTGCCCAAGATGGTCGCTCAAGCGGCTTTGCTCAAGGGCTTGGACCTCGAGGAAGAAGCCAAGTCCTTGGCCGACGACGCCGCCAAAGCCAAGCAAGGCGAAGCCCGCCTCCTCTTTCGAGCCGCGGCCGAGCTCGACAATGAAAACCCGCTGGCTCGCCGCCGCCTGGCCATCTATTTGGTTCGCGAAGGCAAACTGAGCTCGGCCGGATTCCACATCGGCGTCGCCATCCAAAACGAAACCGAATTTCGTTACATCCTCGAGAACATCGCCGGCCTCCAAAAACAAGACGCCCGGCTCTATGCGCCGGCGCCTGACGCTTACAGCTTCGCCGCCGAGCAATTGATCCAAGCCAAACGCTTCAGCGATGCGGCCCAGGTTTACGGCGAAGCCGCCAAGGCGGCGCAAGCCCGCGGCGACAACGTCGCCAACGCCGCCTTCATCGAGAAGAAGCAAGCCGCCGAGGAATCGGCCAAGCCCTTCGAGGTTCTCTTCAGCGACAAAGACAATCCGGTCACTTCCCGGCTCTATCAGGCCTTGCGGGCCCAGGGCATTCCCTCTTCGCAAATGGAAGGCGCCCTCACCAAGGATCACAAGATCAGCTCCAAGGAAGTGCTCAACTATCTCGATAAAAACTGGACCGA
>JBIOXX010000351.1:0-9660 GCA_044869875.1 bacterium
GCCAGGATGCCCGGCCGGTCGACGCTGACCGCTCGCACCTTGGCCTGATGGTTGGCTTCGCTAGCCTCATCCCAGCCCACTTCAACTCGACGGTCGGGATCGGTGGCCATGACCTTGGCGCAATCGACGGTGTGGACGGTGACGCCGCGGCCCCGGGTGATAAAGCCGGTGATGCTGTCGCCGGGCAAGGGATTGCAGCACTTGCCCATGCTGACCAGAACGTCGTTCAAGCCACCGACCTTGATCGCGCTCTTCGAGCGCTTCTTCACCTTCTGAAACATTTCGCCGAGGACGCCGGGCTCGGGCAAAGGCTCGGTCGAAGCCGGCTTCTGCATCAGCTCGGCCGGCAAGAGCTTGACCGCCACGTGGTGCGGCGAAATTTTTCCATAACCGATCTGGGCGATCAGCGACTCAACGTTCTTGAGATGGAATTCTCGGGCGGCCCCGAGCAATTTATCTTCCTTGAGATATTTCCCGGGTTGAATTCCGTAGTGCTCGATCTCCTTCTCCAACAATTCCTTGCCTAGGTTCAAAGCCCGGTCCCGCTGCTCGTCGCGAATCTGCTGGCGGATTTTGGCCTTGGCTCGCGATGTCTTGACGAAGCGGAGCCAGTCGCGGTTCGGCTTGGAGCCGGAGCGGGTCATGACGTGAACGGTATCGCCGCTCTTCAGCACGTAATCCAAGGGAACGATCTTGTCGTTGATCTTGGCGCCGATGCACTGATTGCCGACGTCGCTGTGGATGCTGTAGGCAAAGTCGACCGGCGTCGAGCCGAAGGGCAGCTCCTTGAGCTGGCCCTTGGGGGTGAAGACGTAGACGTCAGTGGCGAAAAGGTCGAGCTTGACGGTGTCGAGGAATTCGGCCGGATCCTTCAAGTCCTTTTGAAGGTCGAGCAGCTCGCGAAGCCATTGAAACTTGGCCTGGTCGTTTTGGGAGATCGAGCCGTCGTCCTTGTAGGTCCAGTGGGCGGCGATTCCCTTCTCGGCGATCTCGTGCATTTCCTGAGTGCGGATTTGGAATTCGACTCGCTCGCCGTCCAGGCAGACCACCGTCGTATGCAAGGAGCGGTAGTTGTTGACCTTGGGCATCGCGATGTAGTCCTTGAAGCGGCCGGGAACCGGCTTCCACAGCTCGTGGAGCACGCCGAGGACCTCGTAGCACTGGCGGATATTATCGACGATGATCCGAAAGGCCAGAATGTCGTGAACCTGGTCGAAGGCGATGTTCTGGCTCTCCATCTTCCGGTAGATGCTGTAGACGTGCTTCACCCGGCCCGAGATCCGGTGCGGCACGTTGTACTCTCCCAATTTCTTTTCGACGATCTCGCGGACCCGGTCCATGTAGGCCTCGCGCTCCTGGCGCTCGACGTCGACCTGGTGGTGGACGAAGCCGTAGATCTCGGGCTTGAGGTACTTCAGCGAGAGGTCTTCGAGCTCGATCTTCATCCATTGGATACCGAGGCGGTTGGCCAAGGGCGCGTAGATCTCGACCGTTTCCTTGGCGATCTTGAGCTGGCGTTCGACGCTCAGGTGTTCCAGCGTCCGCATGTTGTTGAGACGGTCGGCGAGCTTGATCAGGATCACTCGGATGTCGACGGCCATCGCCAGCATCATCTTGCGGAAATTCTCGGCCTGCTTCTCCTCGCTCGAGGAGAACTTGATCTTGGAGAGCTTGGTCACGCCGTCGACCAGCAGCGATATCTCGGGGCCGAATTCCTTCTTGATCTCGTCGATCGGGATCAAGGTGTCCTCGACGGTGTCGTGGAGCAGACCGGCGGCGATCGAGGAGGCATCGAGCTGCATCTGAGCCAGGATGGCAGCCACTTCGACCGGATGGATGAAATAGGGATCGCCGGAGCAGCGCTTCTGGCCCTCGTGGACTTTGCGTGAGAACTCGTAGGCCTTGGCCAGCATGGCGGCGTCGGCCTTGGGATTGTAGCTCTGCACCGATTGGACGAGTTCTTGGCTAGAGATCATTGTTTAAACTATTTCACTTCGCAAATTCTTCGAATTTGCTGCGCGCCTGGAGCAAGTCCAGGCTTGCTATTAACCCTCCCGCCGGGAGGCGATGATTCCTTTCAATTCGCGCCGGGCTTCGGCCAGGTCGCGATTTTCCACGACGAAGTCGTAATGCGAGCTCTGCTCGATCTCGTGCTCGGCCCGCTCGATGCGCCGGGCGATGACCTCGGGCGAATCGGTGCCCCGGGCGGTCAAGCGCTTGCGCAGTTCCTCTAAGGATGGCGGCTTAATGAAGATCAGCACCGCCTCGGGATAGAGGGCCTTGAGCTGGATCGCGCCTTGGGTGTCGAGGTCCAGCAGGACGTCGTGCCCTTCCCGAAGCCGGCTCTCGATGGGTTCCCGCGGCGTCCCGTAGGATTGGCCGTGAACCTGGGCCCACTCCAGGAATTGGTCATTTCCCAGCATCTTATCGAATTCGGCCCGAGAGAGAAACCGGTAGTCCCGACCCTCGACCTCGCCGGCTCGGGGGGCCCGGGTGGTGGCGCTGACCGAGAAAAAGAGGCCCATATCCCGCTCCAAGTCGCGGCAAAGCGTCGTCTTGCCGGTGCCCGAGGCCCCGGAAACGACGAATAGACGGCCAACCGGGGGTTTATTCGACATTCTGGACTTGCTCCCGGATCTTCTCCAAGCTGTGCTTGCAGCTCACCACCTGCTGGGAAATGTCGGCGCTCTGGGCCTTGGCGCTGAGGGTATTGGCCTCGCGGTTCATCTCTTGAAGGAGGAAATCGAGCTTCCGGCCGAGCGGCCCCGACTCTTTGAGAATCTCGTGAAAGTGCCCGAAGTGTTGCTGAAGTCTTTGCAGCTCCTCGCTGATGTCGGTGCGGTCGACGAAATAGGCAACCTCTTGAGCCAAACGCTGGGGATCGAGCTCAACGCCCTGGGCCAGCTTGGCGATCCGATCTTTGAGTTGGCGCTGGTGGTGCTCGACGTTCTCGGGCACCCGTACGACGATGGCCTTGACCTCGCGGTCGAGGATCCCGATCTCGGATTTAAGAAAGCGGAGGATGCCTTCGCCTTCGCGCTCCCGCATCTTCTCGAGCGCGGTGAAGGATTTCTTCAGCAGGACATCAAGTTGCTTCCAAATTTTTTCGAGATCTTCTTCTTCATCGGTGATCACGACGTCGGGCAAGGTCAACAACACGTTCAGGCTGACCTCATCGTCGATCTTGAGGCTCTTGGCCGCTTCTTTCAAAGTTTTATGGTAGGCCTTGAGCTTGGCCAGGTCGACTCGGGCCGGAGCCTCGCGAACGGCTCCCGGCTCTTCCTTGACCAAGATGTCGATGCGGCCCCGCGAGAAATAAATCTTGGCGGCCTCCGAGATCTTGCCTTCGAGGAAGGAGAAGCGCGGCGACAGCCGGAGGTTGACCTCGCAAAACTTGTGATTGACGCTCTTGGTCTCCACCACGACCCGGCGATCCCCCACCTTGCCTTGGGCGATGCCGTACCCGGTCATGCTTTTAATCATCGTTAACTCCTGTTTCCGGTTGATAACCTGGAGACCGGTTTAGGAGCAAGCGAACAAAATATCGCGGAATGCTTAGGGATTTTACTTGTAGGCGAAGACCAACTTGGTACCGCCGACCTCGACTAGGTCGCCGTTTTGGAGGCTTTTGGACTCGACCTCCTCGCCGTTGACGAAGGTTCCGTTCTTGCTGACCAAGTCGAGTACCCCGGCGCCGTTGCTGTCGTGGAAGATCATGGCGTGGAGACGGGAAATCGCCGGATCGTCGAGCACTAGGTCGGGCAGGCGCTTGAAGTTGCCGATGCTGTCGGTCGATGCTTCTTGGTTGATCTTTTTGTCCTGGGGCGATTTCTTGGCGATGTAGTTCATGATGAGCTTCTTGGTGAAGTCATCGAGCGACATCGTGAAATCCATGCTGAAGACTTGGGTCTTATTGATATCGTCGAGGCTGCGGCCGATGGCCTTGCAGGTCCCTTCGGGCAATTTGATGACTTGGCCCTTGTTCTTGCCCTCGCTGATCTCGAAGACGGCTACGACTCGCTTCCCTCCGGACATGGACGAACCTCCCTCTCTTAGGGGGAAAGCTTCATCTTCCAGCATCACCGGGATATCGCCCTGCACCGGATAGAGCAACTGACACTGGGTGCAGACGATACCTTGCTTTCCCGTGTCGTAGCTTACCTTACCCCGGCAACGCGGGCATACTAAAATTTCGAGCAGTTCCGGACGGACCGTCATCGAGGGCCTCGAAAAGGAAGCGGGGCTGAAGCCCCTTGCTACTTTGCGCCTCCGCCGCCGGAGTTGAAGGCCTGAATGACCTGAGTAGTGAGGTCGGTGGCTCCCGGTGCGTAGAGCACGGCGTCTTGGGAGGTTTCGAAAATCAAGTTGTAGCCGCCCTTTTGGCCAACCGAGGTCACCGCGCCGCGCAGGCGGACAATGATGCTTTGGGTGAGCTCGGCTTCCTTGGTGGAGATCTCGTTGCGGAATTGGCCGAGGGTCTTTTGGAGGTCGAGGAACTTATCGCGGTATTCGGCTTCCTTGGCCTTGAAGGCCTCGGCGCTGAGCGCGGCTCTTTGGTTTTCGAGCTGATCCTTGAGGACCTTGAGCGAATCCTGCTTGGCGGTGAGGGCGTTTTGCTTCTGGTCGAATTGGGCCTTGAGCTGAGCCTTGGCGCGCTTGCCCTCCTCAACGTCATTGAGGGCTTTTTGGAAATCGACCAAGCCGATTTTGAGCGCTTGGGCATGAGCCACGGCGTGCATCGAAAGGAAAAAAACCGCGGCCAGCAAGTACTTCCATCGTTTCATATCGTCTCGTCCTCCTTCAAGGAACCAGGGATTTATTCTGCGGACGTTTGGCACAAGTCCAAGCGTTCGGCACTAAAAAAATGACCCGATCGTGAAATTAAACACGCTGCGTTTCTCGCCTTCGTTGCGCTTGAAAGGGAAGCCCCATTCGAAACGCAAAGGTCCAAAAGGCGAAAGCCAGCGCACCCCGGCCCCGAAGTCTGCCCTCATCTTGAGGGGGTTCAAGTCCTGATCCTCGGCGTAGGCGTTACCGGCGTCGATAAAGACGACCCCCCGGAATCCGGCGGCGTCATAGATCGGGAACTCGTATTCGAGGTTAAAGATCAGCATTTTATTTCCGCCGTAGACGAAATCCTGGTCTTTTCCGGTAATTCCATCGGGAATCGTGAGGCTAGGACCGACCGACCGGAACTCATAGCCGCGCAAGCTGTTAATGCCACCGGTGAAGAAACGCTCGAAAAGCGGAACCGGTTCATCGTTCAGCGATTTAATCCAGCCGATCCGGCCGTTGAATTTAAGGACCGAGTTCTTCCAGAGGGGGAAGAAAAACCGGGCGTTCCCCGAAAGCCGGAGGAAATCGACGTCGCCGCCGAGGCCATTGCCGGCGTATTCGACGGTGCCGTTGAAGTAGGTTCCCTTGGTCGTGATGATCGGGTTGTTCCGGGTGTCGCGGTTGACCTGGGCCACCAAGCTCGAAGACAAGCCGTCGGCGTTCAAACGGAAGAACTCGGGGACGATCAGGTCGAAGTCGTCGAGGGTGACGTCCTCGATCCGGTAACCGACGCTGAAGGAGCTGAAGTCGAAGATCCGGCGGCCGAAGTCGACTTCGCCGCCGAAGGACTTGCGGCGGAAGTCATTGTAGCTGCTGGTGATCCGGAAGCCGTTGACTTGGAGGATCCAATTGCTGTCGAGGAAATAGGGATCGGTGTAGGTGACTGAGAACTGCTGGCGCTTGCCCGATAGCTCGCCATTGATGGATCCATTGATGCCCAGGCCCATGAAGTTGTTTTTGGAGACTGAGGCCGTGAGCAGGAAGCTCTCGGCCGAGCTGAAGCCGGCGCCGACGCTGAAAGTTCCGGTCGGCTTTTCCTTAACATTGATGTTGAGCACCAGTTTGTCGTCGGAGGAACCGCGGGGCGTCGAAACCTCGACGGTCTCGAAGAAGCCGAGCTGCTCGAGCTTGCGCTTCGAGAGACGGACCAAGCTTTCGTTGTAAAGGCTGTTCTCGACCACCCGAAGCTCGCGCCGAATGACCTTGTCGCGGGTGATCGTATTGCCGGTAACGTTGATCCGCTCGATGTAGACCCGCTGACCTTTGTCGATCGTGAAATTGATGTCGGCGGTCTTGGCACTATCGTCCAAATTGGTTTCGGGATTGATGTTGGCGAAGGCGTAGCCTTGGTTGCCGTAGAATTCGGTCAGCTTTTGGAGGTCGCCCTCCATGATCTTCTGGCTGTAGAGGTTGCCCTTCATCGTGTCGAGCTTGGTAAAGAGCTCTTGCTCGGTGGTGAGGATGTCGCCGGAAAAACTGATATTGCCGATGCGGTAGGGATCGCCCTCATCGATGTAATAGGTCAGGATCAGGCCTTCCTTCTCCGAGGAGTAATCGACCTTGGGCTGCCCCACCCTCACCTTCATGTAACCCTTGTTGAGGTAGTTGTAGGTGATCATCGCGATGTCCTGATCAACCATTTCCTCTTGGTATTTTCCGGAACCGGTCAGGAAGGAGAGGAAGTTCTTCTTCTTGGTGCGGATCATGCCCCGGAGCTTGCGGTCGCTGAAGACGGTGTTGCCCTCGAAGTTGACCTGGCGAACGGACTCGCCCTTGGTCTCCTTGATCTTGAAGACCAGCTCTTTCTTTCGGGTCTCGGTCTGGATAACGGTGCCGCCGTAGCCTTCCTTGACGTAGATCTCCTTGATGGCCTCGATCGACTGGGCGATCTTCTTATTGTCGGGCGGCGCGTTGACCTTGACGGTGATGGCCTCGCGGATTTTGTTCTCGTTGACCTTTTTATTGCCCTCGATGACGATCTTCTCGATCGGCTCCTTCTCGATGACCAAAAAGGTGAGCTTGACCCCGCCGCCGGCCGAAGCCTTGTCGACCTCGACGTCCTCGAAGTAGCCCAATTTGTAGACCCGGGCCACGTCTTCGCTGACCGTCTCCCGGGAGTAAGCCCCGCCCTTTTGGGAGTGGATCTGGCTGAGGATGAGCTGGGATTCGATGGTGCGGTTGCCTTGGACGGCGATGTCGGTGATCCGCTCCTGGGCCCAGGCCGAAGCCGAGGCGAAGGTTCCCAAGATTAGGAGAAAGGCGCTAAACCAAAGATTTGCAGGGGAGAATTTTCGCTTCATGGACTCTTTTTCGAGCCGGGTAAACGTCCGTCTTCTATTCGGACGCTCCGCGGTAGCCTTTGGGCCAGCCTTTCATTGTGGGTGACGACCACCAAAGTCATGCGGCGCTCGTCGTGCAGGTCTAACATCAGGTCGGCCACCTCGTCGCCGGTGCGACTATCGAGGTTGCCGGTGGGCTCGTCGGCGAAGAGCACCTTGGGCTTCATGACCAGGGCCCGGGCGATGGCGACCCGCTGCTGCTCGCCGCCCGACAATTCCGAGGGCCGGTGCTTCAATCGCTCTTTCAGGCCGACCTGGACCAGCAATTGCTCGGCGGCTTCGGTCGCCTCTTCCTTGGGCTGTTCCCCGATCAGGCCCGGAAGCATCACGTTCTCCAGAGCGCTTAGCATCGGCAGCAGATGGTGAAACTGAAAAACAAAACCCATCGTGCGGTTGCGAAACCCGCTTAGCTCGGCGTCGCGGCGCTGGAACCAGTCGACACCCTCGAACGTTACCCGGCCCTGGCTGGGTTTATCCAAGGTGCCCAAAAGGTGCAGTAAGGTCGACTTTCCGGCCCCCGAGGCACCTAGCACCGCCAGCGCTTCGCCGGCTTCGATGTCCAAATCGACGCCCTTCAACACCTCCACCCGCTCGGCGCCCTCGCCGTAGCTCTTGTGGAGGTTTCTCGCTTCGATCTGCACCGCCATCTTTATAAATCCAGTCCGCTGCGCTTCAGCCGGGAAACCCCGACCAGGCTTGCGGCCAAGGTCACCGCCAAGGTGACCGCTCCAACCGTCAGCGCCACTCCCAGCGACCATTCGACCGGCAGACGCTCGACGAGATAAACTTCTTTCTCCAACTTCAGCAGCTCGGTCTTCTGAACGACCCAAGCCACCGCCGCGCCCAATCCAATTCCTAAAATTCCGCCGATCGCACCGATCGCCAGCCCTTGATAGGCGAAAACCCGCTGCAGCCCTCGAATCGTGGCTCCCAGCGAGCGCAGAATCGAAATCTCCCGGGCCTTGTCGAAGATCATCAGCAGAAGCACTCCGACGATGTTGAAGGAGGCCACCGCCACCACCATCGCCATGATGATCAAGAACATCAGCCGCTCTTTGTGCAACGCCGAGAAGAGCGGCCCGTTCAATCGCTGCCAGCTCACCGCCTGGTAAGCCGGACTTATTCCGGCTTCCAATTTTTCGGCGATCGCCTCGGCCGCTTCGGGATCCTTGAGCACCATCTCGATCCCGCTCGCCCGCCCTTTCGCGTCCAGCAAGTCTTGCAGGGTCGTCAAATCGACGAAGGCAAAACCGTGGTCGTATTCGTAAAGCCCGGTGCTGAAAACTCCGGTCACCTCGAAGGTCCGAAAATTCTCGGCGCCGGCTTTTTCAGCGCCGCGCTTCGGAAGAAAAATCTTCAGCGTGGCACCGGGACCTTCGACCTCCAGCTCCTTCGCCAAATCCGACCCTAAAACCAAGGCCGGCTCGCCGCTGCTGGTTTTCAGCAGATCTTCAATCTTTGCGGGTACTTGCGGCCTGCTGAAAGGGCGCACCTTTACAGCATAGACCCTGTTAAAGGTCAAGGGATCGATTCCCTTCAAAACCGCGCCTTTGACCCGGCCTTTGGCCACTAAGAGGCCTTCTCTGTACAAAAAGGGAGTGCCGCCGAGGTAATCGGCTCCCAGTTTTGTTTGGATGGACTTCTCCTCGGCCGATAGGTCTTCCATCTCGCCCTGCTTGAGCAGAACGAGGTGAGCGTTGAAGCCCAAGATGCTCTCGCGGAACACTCGCTCGAAGCCGCTCATCACCGACTGGGTGAGCATCAAGGTGGCGACGCCCAAGGCGACGCCGACGATCGCCAAGCGCAAGACCAGGCGAATGCCGCGTTTGGCGGGACTGCGCAGGTATTTCTCAGCGAGGAAAAATTTCCAACTCATGAAGCTCGCTCCTAATTCCCCCCTTTGAAAAAGGGGGGCCAGGGGGGATTTGACGGAGCACCGAGGCTTTTACCATCGGTGATATTTGTTGATCGCCATCGCTTTAAATCCCCCCTTCCCCCCTTTTTCAAAGGGGGGTGAAGATTTTTTTATTCATAACGCAAGGCTTCGACGACGGTCAGCTTGCGGCCTTCGCGGGCCGGCAAAACTGCGGCGGCCAAGCTCAAGGCCAAGGCCAGCAGTAAGGTCAAGGCGATTGTGGCCGGCTGCAAATCGACCGGAAAGGTTTCCAAGTAATAAGGAGCCGGCGGGCGAATTCCAAGGACCCGAATTCCCCAGGCCAGGAAAAGCCCCCCGCCCAATCCGAGCAGGCCCCCGACTAGGCCGATCCAAAGCCCGGCCCGATAGAAGATTCCCGAGATGCCCGGCTCGCTTAGGCCCAGAGCCTTGAGCAGGGCCAAATCGCGGCGCCGCTCGAACACCACCAGCATCAACATGCAGAGAATATTGAAGGAAGCCAGCACGCTCATCAGGCTCAAGACCACGATCATGCCGAGCCGCTCCAGCTTTAGCGCCGAGAAGAGCCGCGAGTTCCGCTCCTGCCAGGTC
>JBIOXX010000352.1:0-3166 GCA_044869875.1 bacterium
ATTCATGAAGGCATCGACTATAGCGAGTTGAAAAAAAGTTGGGCGCTCAATCTCAAAAAGGAGCGCATCGCCCGCGGTGGCTCGACGATCAGCATGCAGCTGGTGAAAAATCTTTACTTCTCCCGGGCTCGCAACCCGCTGCGCAAATTCAATGAAATCCTGCTCACCCTGGACTTGGAGCATAAGCTGCCCAAGGAACGCATTTTGGAGCTCTATCTCAACGTCGTCGAATGGGGCGATGGGGTCTATGGGGCCGAGAATGCCAGCCGCCACTATTTCAACAAGGATGTCGGGAAGCTCAGCTCCTCGGAAGCGGCTTATTTAGCCGCCATTCTGCCCAACCCGGTCTATCTCACAAAGCACAACACCCGCCGGGCCAAGGGACGGCAGGCCATCATTTTGCGAAGGATGGGAAAGCGAAGCCTGCCCGAAGAGGTTCGTTAGCCATCAAGGCATCATCGTCTGCCAATTCCCTCTTCTCCCCCTCACCGCCTCATTCTGCAGCTGTTGGAACTCAACTTTATAAGACGTATTGGCCTTGTTGTCGGCTTCGGCGAATCCATAAGTCAGCAAAAGCTGATTGAGCATGTAAGTGCCGGCGCCCAAGCTCACTTGTTGTCCGCCGCCACCCAGATTCTGACCCGAGCCGAGCTTGAAGTAGACATAGGCCAAGCTGTTTCCCAAGGAGTCCTTGGCCGGATCGCCGTAAGTCAGCCAGACCTGGCGACCTTGAACCATGCCCTGGGTGAATTCGCGGGAGCGGCGTTCGCCGGCACCCATCGCCGAATCGGGCTTGAAGTCCTTCTTGCCGGGATCGGGCTTGGGCGCCCAAACCCCGAGGAGCTGGACCTGCTCGCCGTTGTCGAGGATCAGCCGGTCGCCATAGACGACTTGCTGGACCGATCGCATCGTCTGGGCCGGACTCGAAATGGGAATGAAGAGGATTGCTAGGACTGCAAAAGCGAAGAGGATATTTATTTGGTCGCGACCATGACCGTGACGGGATGCTGAACGGCCAGGGCAGCCACTTTTTTGAAGCCGACGAAGTTGAGCCATCGTTTCATCTCCTTTGCGGTGAAGACATCGCCGTGTTCGGTGAAAAGCAGCATCGGCATCGCGAAAATCAAGGGGATCTCCGGTCCGGTACGCAGATCGTTGGCGATGAACTCGGCGATCAGGAGTTTACCGCCGGGCTTCAAAGCATCATAGCATTTCTTGAGCAAACGTCGAGTCGAAGCTTCGCCCTCGCCGTGGCAAATGTGGCCGAGGATGATCGAATCGTAGGCTTCGCGCTCAAAGGGCAAGACGTTGAAGTCGCCGTCGCGGAATTCAAATTGCTTCTGGATGCGGAAGCGTTGGACCTGGCTTTGGGCCACTTCCAAAACTTCCTTGGAATCGATGGCGACGACCTTGGCAGCCGGATCGGCCAGGGCGAAGGCAATGGACCAGGCGGCCGAACCGCAGCCGACGTCGAGGATCTTTTGATTCTTGAGGGTCTTCCCCACTCCCAGCTTTTTGCAAAGCGCGACGCTGGAAGCATAGGAGGACGGAAAGATCCGCTTCACCAACTCTTGGAAGAAAACCTTTTTCTGTTCCGGCGAAGCATTGGTGGCAGCCGGTTTGCCCTGGCGCAAAGCTTGAGTGAGACTGAACCAGCCCTGGCGGGTGAAGTCGTCGAATTGGAGGGCTGCGCCGAGAAAGCCGACCTCGCCCTTCACCAAGAAGGCCTTGGCCTCGGCTTCGAGCTTGTAGAGGCCCCGGGTCTTGCCGACTAGGCCCATGCCGACCAAGGCGTCGAGCAGCATCCGGGTCGAGCGGAGCGGCAAGGAGGAAGCCCGGGCGATTTTTTCGACGGTGTTATGGCCGGCGTTAAGGACGGTAAATAGGTCAAGCTCCAGCGCCGAGGCCAGGATTTGGCTACGGGCGAAGCCCCAGTGAATGTTGACGATCAGTTGTGGTTGAATCTCGAGCGACTTTTCCCGGCCGGACATAATTAGGCCGAGTTTATACGTCCCCCTCCCCCACCGCAAAGAAATATTTTATGATTTCGGGCACTTGCCGCCGCATCGCGGCAAAGGCAAAAAGATTGACACCCCTTTGGAAAAACGTTTAAGGTCCGCCGGCTTTTGGCGATAGATTTCGCTGCGTTGCGGGCCGGTAGCTCAGTTGGTAGAGCACCGCCCTTTTAAGGCGGGTGTCCTGGGTTCGAGTCCCAGCCGGCTCACAGTTAAATTTCAGTCCCCATCGTCTAGAGGCCTAGGACACCGCCCTTTCACGGCGGCAGCAGGGGTTCGAATCCCCTTGGGGACGCTATTTCAACAGCCCTTCGAGAAATCGAAGGGCTGTTTATTTCTGTAATTTTTCATCCCGGAAAAATGATCTCTGAAAAAAGTAATTTTGGATTCTCATCCGCCAAGATTCCGGCAACAGGCGCCGGGACAGCCAGCCGATCCAAGCATCGGTTCCGACCAGAGTGCGGATCGGCAGATGCCGCTTCTCGGATAACCTCACAAGCAGTTCGGCGACTTTTCTAGGATCGCCGGATTGGCGCTCGTTTTTCTCGGCGAGGAAGCGGTTGAAGCTTTCTACCCGCTGCGCATAGAGCGGCGAATCCGATGGGACCGCCTCGCGCATCGCTCGGGCGTTCGATAGAAAGTCGGTTCGAAAACCGCCGGGCTCGACGAGGCCGACTTGGACGCCGAAGGGCTTGAGCTCGTAATGGAGCGCTTCGGTTGCCCCTTCGAGAGCAAATTTGCTGGCGTTGTAAGCTCCATAAAAAGGAAAGCCCATGAAACCGACGACGCTGCTCACGTTAATGATTCTTCCGCGGGCTCCCCGCAGTGCAGGCAACAACGTTTGAGTGAGCCCGATCGGTCCGAGACAGTTGACCTGCATCTGATGAAGGATTTGCTGCTTCGACAACAATTCCAAGGGGCCGAAGAGCCCGTAGCCGGCATTGTTGATCAAGGCATCGAGTCGACCGTTGAAGCGCTCATTAACCGCCCGCGCCGCTGCTTCAAAAGTTGCAGGCTGATCCAAATGGAGATTGACCGTCGAGAGCAGGCCGGTCTTGAGAATCGCTTCGGGGAAAAGTTCTTGGAGCCGCGCTTCTCCACCTCGCATCGCGGCGATGACGTGGTGCCCTCTTTCCACCAAAAGCTGCGTT
>JBIOXX010000353.1:0-3851 GCA_044869875.1 bacterium
GAGGCACGTTGACGAGGGCGCCGTGAACCGCCTTCAAGCAAGCGATCACGCCCCTTATTGGGCAATGCTACGGCAAGAGGGAAAATAAGATGACGCCTCCGCTTCGACTCGCAATCGATTGGAATGCGCCGCACGACTACGTTCCGCCGAGTTGTTCGAAGCCGCCGCCAGAGCCTAGTCAAGATACCTGTTCGGTTACCGTGCCCTTCAACCAAGTTCAGAGCAATGGTTTCATGATGCAGTTTGACTTCCAACGGCAAGGCTCTCGCTTCGTATTATCCTCTCGAACTACTGATTATCAGATGAGTGAGCTGGAGCGGTATGGACCGCTGCCCCCGGTCGAAAGCTATATCTCCAACATGATAAAGATGGATCAGTATAATCGGCGACACCCAGTCCGCGATGGTGAGCCATATTCGGGCCGCTGGCAATTCCAGGGAGCCGTTCTAGTCGGAGCTTCGCTCGAACGAAGCCCCCAGAAGCCGGGCTTGAATTGGGAAGATACTATCGGTTTTGGCCTGGGCACCCGCTACTTTAGCCCGCGCCATTTAGGTCCCTTTGGATTCGGCCTGTCGATGCACTACTGGAGTATCGATGACGCCGCGAACAGCGAGAATTTCTTCGGCTTCCCTTCCCTTGCAATTCGACCGGTGAGGGAATTTCCGATCGACGTTTCGGCCGGCCCGGCTGTCGGTTTCACCGAGCCCCTCAGTTCCGGCGAAATGGAGCTCACAGCCGGCGGAGCAGTGCAAATCAACGCTGGCTTACCGGTGCTTTTTGCCGGGCCTTATTTCAATGCCGATATTCTCAATATCAACCTGTCCTTACTGCATCGTCCGTCCAACGATGCCGATCCGATGAGCGGCACGGTATTGTTCGGCATTAATCCGATCGGGCTGCTTAACGGAATTTTCTGGCTGACCGCCATTTAACGACATTTTCGTGGACTTCTAAGGGGGGCCGTCGCAAGAATGGGCCGGATTTAGACGGGAGTCCCTTCATGAAGAAATTCCTAGCCTTACTAATTTCCACCCTAACTTTGGTCGTGACGGCTCCGGCCTTCGCCCAACCCGATGATTACGGCCGGCCCAATCAAGCGCCGGCCCGGGTCGATTACGAAAAGCAGGGCGGCTGGTTCCTCGGCAGCGACCAGGGCGTCCTATTCTTCGTCGGCGACAGCGGCGACTTCATGGGGCCGCAGTATTACGGCAGCATCTTCGGCGGCTACAACTTCGGCGGCTGGATCGCGCCGATGCTCCGCATCGCCCAGACCATCGGCAGCGCCCGCGGTTTCTTCGATCCCACGACTTTCTTCTTCATCATGGAAGGCGGCGTCAAGATCACGCCGCTGCGCAGCAAGTTTCGGCCCTATATCGAAGGTCTGGTCGGCTTCTACCTGCTGGATTACTCCGACTTCGGCTTTCCGATCCAAGACGACGTCAACTTCACCTTCGCCACCGGCGGCGGCATCGAATACAAGTTCGGCGCCAGCACCATCGGCGTCGGCTCGTCCTATCGCGGCATGATCAACACTGGCCTCGATCTGCGGGGAGTGCAGGTGACCCTTGGCTACAGCTTCCAGTTCTAAGCTCTCCGGCAAGACCATCCTCCTCACCGGCGCCTCGATGGGCATCGGCGAGCACCTGGCTCGGGAATTCGCGAACCATGGCGCAAGTCTGATCCTGGTGGCCCGCAGCGCCGACAAGCTCAAGACCCTCTCCGAAGAATTGAGTTCGCTGGCGCCCTGCCGCTTCGAACCTTGCGACTTGGGCGAAACCGAGGCGGTAAAAAACCTGCTCCAGCGTCTGCAAAGCTTGGATCGGCTCGACGGCTTGGTGCTCAACGCCGGCGTGGGGCTTTACGGAAAATTCGAGAGCACCGAAGAGAAGGATATCCGACATCTCTTCGAGGTGAACTTCTTCAGCTACCTAGCTTTGATCCAGGGCTTGCTGCCGGCACTACAAAAAGGCCGGGAGCCGCGGATCATGACCGTCTCTTCGATCGTGAGCTGGCGGGCCATCGCCCGGTTGAGCGCTTATTCGGCTTCGAAGTCGGCCCTCAACGGTTTCGTCGAAGCCCTCCGGGTCGAGCTCAAGCCCCATGGCATCGCGATCACCAATGCTTACCCGCCGCGGGTCCGCACCGATTTCACCGCCAACGCTAAGAGCAGCGGCTGGCGGCCCTTCGACACCGACAAGGGCGGCCAAGCGCCGGAGGTGACGGCCCGGCGCATGGTCCGAGCCTATCTCCGCGGCAAGCGCGACGCCTACCTCTCCTTCTCGAATCGACTTTTGCTTTGGGGAAACTTCCTCTTCCCCGGCCTGATCGACTGGGGATTGGAGCGATATTTTAAGAAGCAGGACTGAAAATTCGCCCGTCATCCTGAGCACAGCGAAGGACCTCATACCCACCAAGGTTTCCTAGGCATAGAACTTGCTTAATTTCAGCCGCATGCTGTTCAAGACTTTTTTCGTCTACATTCTAACTAACCGTTCGGGAACCCTATACATAGGCATTACAAGCAATCTTTATCGACGTCTCTTCGAACATCGAAATGGATTAATTCCAGGATTTTCCGAAAAATTTAAATTAGGTCGCCTGATTTATTTCGAATGTTTTGGGGATGCACGATTGGCAATTGATAGAGAGAAAGAATTGAAAGGCTGGCTTCGAAAAAAGAAGATCGAGTTGATCCGGAAATCAAATCCCAAATTCGATGATTTAAGCGGGACGGTGGTTCCCTCGTAAAAGCCTTGTTATAGAACGACCAGCTTTTCCGGCCCAAACTCCTTGGGCAGTCGCAGGTCCTTCGCTGCGCTCAGGATGACAAAGCGCGAACCTTAGAGCCTAAACGCGAAGAACGACGTCATCGGTCCCCGCTTCACCATCAATCGCACCAACTGGCCCGACTTCACGTCTTGGCTTTGCTTGAAGAAATCTTGGCTGCCATTGATCGGCTTGTCGTTGAACTGGAGGATGACGTCGCCCGGCTGGAGTCCGACTCCGGCGGCGACCGAGCTGTCCTCGATACCGGTGACGGTAACGCCCTGGCCCAGTTGCAAGCCGTTGCGCTGGCTTTCGGTGGGATTGACGTCACGGATCGCTAGGCCGATCTTGCTGACGTTGCCGGCACCGACGTCGGTGGAAGCGACGATGGCGCTGTTCATCTCACTCTGAGAAGCGATCTTGACGTTGAAAGTTTTACGCTCGCCACGACGGGCCACCTCGATCGCCACTTCCGAACCCACCGTCGCCTGCGAGATCAGGATCGGCAAATCGTTGGTCTTGTTGATGTGGCTGCCGTTCAAAGTGATGATGAGATCGCCGGGTAAGATACCGGCTTTATGGGCCGGCGAGCCTTCGTAAACTTGGGCCACCAGCGCGCCCTCGGGCTTGGCAATGCCCAAGGACTGGATCAGCTCCGGCGTCAGCTCTTGGAGGCCGATACCGAGATAACCGCGCTCGACCGGTTTGCCCTTGAGCAATTGGGGAATGACCAACTTGACCATGTTGATCGGAATCGCGAAGCCCAAGCCCTGGCCGCTGGCGACGATCGCGGTGTTGATGCCGACCACCTCGCCCTTCAGGTTGAAGAGCGGACCGCCCGAATTGCCGGGATTGATCGAAGCGTCGGTTTGAATGAAATCGTCGTAGGGACCGGCGCCGATGACCCGGCCCTTGGCGCTAACGATACCGGCGGTGACGGTCTGAGTGAGGCCGAAGGGATTGCCGATGGCCAGAACCCAATCGCCGATTTCCAGCCCGTCGGAGTTGCCGAGACTGACCGTCGGCAACGAGTCGTGGGCGTCGATCTTGATGACCGCAATGTCGGTCTTGGGATCGGTGCCGGC
>JBIOXX010000354.1:0-2142 GCA_044869875.1 bacterium
CGGAGTTTCATTTGGTCAGCGCCGGTGATTTTATGCTTTCACCGATAGTCCAATTGGAGCTTGCCAAAGCTCTCTTGCGTATCGGGCAGGTCGAAAAAACGGCGGAACTAGCCAAGCTCCTGTTGAAAGACCCCAACCTGTCGATTCAAGCCGCCGAATTGCTCGATCGAGCCGAGCCGGGCTGGATCAATCGACACGTCATGGGGCTGCACGATGCTCGGCCCTAGCTTTCGGCTTTCCACAAGTGCAGGACCGCATAGCTTCGCCAGGGCCGCCAAGCTTGGGAAAGCCGATCGGCCTCGGTGGCGCTCAGCCCGCCGAGCCTTTTTCTCAATGCAATGTCTTCCTTCGGAAAGGCATCGGGCCAGCGCAAGGCCCGCATCGCGATGTAGTGGGCGGTCCAACGGCCGATGCCGGGCAAGGCGGCTAGCAGCTCGATCGTGGCTTCGGGCGGCGCGCCGGCCTCGAGCTTGAGGCGGCCGGAAGCGACCTCTTTCGCCAAACCGACGATGCTTTGAGCCCGGCTGCGGATGATGCCGAGCCCGACCAGTTGCTCGGGCTTAGCCGCCGCAATCCGTTCGGGTGTGGGAGAGAGACGAGTCAGACTGGGATGGGGCGTTTCGATAGGCTCGCCGAAGGCTTCGGCGAAGCGGCCGGCAAAGGTCGTCGCGGCTTTGACGGTGATCTGTTGGCCGAGGATGGCACGCAGCGCCAGCTCGAAGCCGTCGAAGGCGCCGGGAACGCGGAGGCCGGGATTTTTAGCGATTCGCTTGGCTAAGAGCCGATCCTTTCCCAGTTGCTCGGAGATGAGGTCGGGTCGCGCGCTTAAGTCGAAGAGATTCCGCAGCCGGTTCAGCAAAGTCGGAAGCACCGGCGTGAGCGAGGAGCTGAGCTCCACCGCGAGGGCGCGTTTCTCCGCTGCATGGCGAACCCGGATCCAACCTTTGACGACCCCGAGCCTTACGGTGCGAAAGTATTCCTCGGCGCGGACGCTTTCGACTCCCTTCAATTCCCGATCGCTCAAGAATTGTAACATCCCCGGCCAATCAAAGGGCGGCCGGTAGGAAAGCTGCAAGGTCAGGCTTTCGGAGCCCGACAGTCTCTTTGGCTTGGCGGCATCCTTGCGAAAGCGGGTCGGCGGCATGCCGTAACGGCCGAGGAAGGCGTCATTGAAGCGGCGAAGGCTGGCGAATCCGCTGGCGAAGGCGACCTCGATGATCGGCAAATGAGTTTCGGTTAGTAGCTGCTTGGCCAAAAGCATGCGGCGGGTCGACAGCAGCTCGATCGGCGAGACGCCGAGCTCTTGATGGACGATGCGTCGGATCTGCCGGGAGCTTAATTCGAATTGGGCGGCGATGGCCTCGAGGCCGGGCTCGTCACCGAGCATGCCTTCTTCGAGCCGCTGGACAATCAGGCCGGCGATGCGCTTGGCGTCGTCAACCGGAGCGCTGCCCGGCGCCAGCTCCGGCCGGCAGCGCAGGCAGGGACGGAAGCCTTCCTTTTCGGCCGCTTCGGCGCTAGGAAAGAAACGGCAGTTCTTGGCCTGGGGAGTTTTGGCGGTGCAGATCGGCCGGCAATAAATCCCAGTCGAGGCGACGCCGACATAGAACACCCCGTCGAAGCGCGGATCGTGGGACACAAGGGCTTGGTAAAGTGCGGCGTGGTTATTCACCAGAATTGGATAACCCGGGGCGGTCTTCGGTTCTAGCCGTTTTCGGACATGGGATTTCGAACCGGTTTAGGTGTCCGAAAACGGCGAGAATCTCCGGCCGCTCGGACCTAGCTTCGCCTAAAAGGAGTAGCCATGAAAAATCAGCCCGATGAAATCCAAGTCGCCTTCGGTAAGTCTTCCCTCGGCTGGGTGTTGGTTGCCCAGAGCTCAAAGGGCATCTGTGCGGTCATGCTTAGCGACGATCGACAGGAAATGAAGAACGATTTGCAGCGTCGCTTTTCCAATTCCAACTTGGTCGATGCGAGTCTCGATCCTCTGGTGGCCAAGGTGGTGGGCTTCGTTGAGAGGCCGAGCCAAGCTTTCGAAGCGCCGCTCGATCTGCGAGGAACCGAATTTCAACGCCGGGTCTGGCAAGCTTTATGCGAAATTCCGGTTGGTTCGACCACGACCTATACCGATCTCGCTCGGCG
>JBIOXX010000355.1:0-3852 GCA_044869875.1 bacterium
GGCATAGGCCAAGGCCGTGAGGTAAACGAAGAGGAAGGCCGGCCAAACCCAACCGTTGGTCTCGCGCCGCACCACCGCCAAAGTCGAAAAACACTGCATCGCAAAGACGAAATAAACTAACAAGCTCAGTCCGGTCGCAACGCTCCAACGATTCTGTAAAACCGAGCTCAAGCTGCCGCTCTCCAAGGCCGCCCCACTATCTTCCACCGAATAGACCGTCGCTAAAGTTCCCACGATCACTTCGCGCGCCGCCATTCCGGTGAGCAGGCCGATCCCGATCGACCAGTCGAAGCCGATGGGGCGGATGGCCGGCTCGATGGCTTTCCCAATCTTGCCGGCGAAACTGTAAGTAATGGCCGATTGATGCGGCGCTGCATCGGCCGGCGGCTTGGGAAAGGAGGAAAGGAACCAAATCGCAATCGACACCGCCAAGATGACCGTTCCGGCGCGCTTGAGGAAAAGACTGGCTCGCTCGCCCATGCCGATCAGGACGTTCCGAGGATTGGGCCATTTATAAGTCGGCAGTTCCAGCAAGAAGGTCGGCCGCGGCCCGCGAAAGATCAGCCGCTTCAGAATCCAAGCGACGACCAAGCCGGTGAGAGCGCCCAGGACATAGAGACCGAGCATCACCAATCCCTGGAGGCGAATCGGCCCCCACACCGCCCGGTTGGGAATGAAGGCTGAAATCAACAAAGTGTAGACCGGCAAACGGGCCGAGCAGGCCATCAAGGGCGAGATGAGAATGGTGGTCAAGCGGTCGCGCGGGTTCTCGATGGTCCGGGTCGCCATGATGCCGGGGATCGCGCAGGCGAAAGAGCTGAGCAGCGGAATGAAAGCCCGGCCGTGGAGCCCGACCTTGCCCATGTGGCGGTCCATCAGGAAAGCCGCCCGCGCCATGTAGCCCGAATCCTCGAGCATCAAGATAAAGAAGAAGATCAACAAAATCTGGGGAAGGAAGATCACCACCGAGCCGACGCCGGCCAGGATGCCGTCAACCAAAAGACTGCGAATCCAATTGTCGGGCAGATAGGCACTCACCTGTTTTCCGACCCAGCCCAAGAGCATCTCGATCCCGTCCATCGGATAAGTGGCCCAATTAAAGATGGCTTGAAAGACGAAACCGAGGACGAAGATCAGGAGCAGCGAGCCCCACAGCGGATGGAGAAAGATTCGGTCCAAGCGATCGGTCCAGCGGGCCGGCTTGAGATCCTTGTGCCGGGCGGTCTTGAGCAAACGGTCGATCTCGCGGAAGCGGGCCCGAACTTCCTCGGGACTGTGCTGCGGCAAACGATAGGAACCCTCGGGAAAGGAACGTTGGGGAGTCGGCCGGCTCGCGGCCACGCGGCGGACGATTTCTTCGAGCAAGGGCGAAAGCCCCTCCTTCTTGGTGGCGACCACCGGAAAAATCGGCACATCCAATTCTCGGCTCAGAACATCGAGGTCGATGGCAAAGCCCCGGTTCCGCGCCAAGTCCATCATGTTGAGGACCAAGACCATCGGAAAGCCCAAGTTCTTCAGCTCCAAGATCAGACCGAGGCTGCGCTCAAGGTTGGTGGCATCGGCGACGGCGATGAGGAGATCCGGCGGCAAGCCCTCGATCTTGCGGGTGAGGAGGACGTCGCGAGTGACGGCTTCGTCGAGGGTATTGGCGTCCAAGGTGTAGGTGCCGGGGAGATCGAGGATCTTGAGGTGATGACCGCCGGGAGCTTCGATCCGGCCCTCTTTGCGCTCGACCGTGACGCCGGGATAGTTGGCCACCCGCTGGCGACCGCCGGTCAGGGCGTTGAAGAGGCTGGTCTTCCCGCAGTTAGGCGATCCGACCAGGGCGATATAGGGTTGCAAGGCCGATTCGGAAGAGCTCACGGAAGCTGAGCCTTCCGCAGCAGGACGCAGGAAGCTTCTTGGCGGCGCAGGCCGAGCAGGCCGCCACGGACCCGGACCGCGACCGGATCGCGGCCGAAAGGGGCTTCGTGGACGATCTCAACGTAGGCTTCCTCGACCATGCCCATTTCCAAGAGCCGGCGCACCGTGGCTTCGGGGCCCTCGACGCGACAGATGTAGCCGCCCTCGCCTTTGCGGAGCTCACCGAGGCAAACCGGGGTATCGAGGATGTTTTCGCGTCCGGTCATACTAATCTATTCGTTCTGGCAACGGCTGCAGCAGCCATAAACCTCGTGGCGGTGGCTGACGATCTTGAAGTTGATGCGCTTGGCGACCTGCTCCTGGAGCTTCTCGATCCGGTCGTCCTCGAACTCGTTGATGCTCCCGCACTTGATGCAGATCATGTGGTCGTGGTGTTCGCCGGCCTTTTCGAAGAGCGACTTCCCCTCGCCAAAATGGCGCTGGTGGGCCAGGCCGCATTCCTTCAGCAGCATCAGGGTGCGGTAGACGGTGACGTAACCGATCGACGGCTCGACCTTCCGCACCTGGTCCAGGAGGTCTTCGATCCGCATGTGCTTGTTTGACTTGAAGAACTCGGAAACGATGATTTCCCGTTGCCGGGTATGCTTCATTCCCCGTTCGTTCAGGTATTGGTTGAGCACCTCGATTGGGTTTTCTTGCTCCATCGGTCGCTCCACTGAAAGTGACTTTCAAAAGGATTAACACCGGCCACAGGGAGCGTCAATAGCTCTTTAGGCTCATTTCGGCTTCGAAGCCGCTTTGGGATCGAGAAAAGGCGGGTAAGGCAGCGAAGGGTTTTGGTAAATCGCCATGGCTTCCGGCAAATATTTCTCCAAATTCTTGGCCCGCTCGCCGCTGGAGGGATGGGAGGCGAAGATGCTTCCGGCATCGCCCTTCTTTTGGGACGCCCTTTTCCAAACCGTCACCGCCGCCCTCGGGTCGTAACCTGCCTTGGCCATGTAGAAGAGCCCGATCCGGTCGGCCTCGCTCTCGTTTTTGCGGGAATAGCTCGGGGCATAGACATTGTATCCAGTGGAAAAGAATTGGCCGAAGAGATTACTGCCCTGGACCGAGCCGCCGGCGGCGATGGCACTGGAAGCCAGGGCCCCGGCCAGAGCCACCGTCATATTCTGGGTTAGCGACTCGGTGACGTGGCGGGCGGTGACGTGGGAAATCTCGTGGGCCAAGACCGCGGCGATCTCGTCGTCGCTCTCCTCGTTGACCAAGCCCTTCTTCGGATCCCAGAGACCCGAGTAAACCATCATCTTTCCGCCCGGCGCGGCCCAAGCGTTGACGACCGGCGCGTCGGCCAAGTGAACTTCGTAGGGAAGATCGGGGAGATGGCTGACCTTGGCGATGCGGTCGACCATTTTTTGCAGCCTTTCAGTTTGGGCCTTGTCTTCGGGTGGGTCGACCGGAACCTTCTGCTTCTCAAAGGATTGGAGCTGGGCGCTGAGCACCTGGTTGCCAAACTTGACGTCGTCCTGGAGCTTATACCAGTTATAGCTCGACTTTCCGGTAACGTAGTCGTGAGCGCAGCCTGACGCGGCAAGACAAAGCATGGAAAAAAGGCCCAAACGCTTCACCGATCACCTCCAGCCCCCCTCATAGCCCAAAACCCTGCCGAGGAAAAATGCTTTTGACTCGTCCGAGCCTTCTCCCCTACACTCGGGTTTCGTCTTTTCTCATCTTAAAAGGGTCCATGACCAGAATCCTGCTCATTGAAGACAACGCCGATCACGCGGAGCTCATTGAGCGCTCGCTGAAGAAAGGCTTCGGCCCCATTCGCCTCAAGGTGGCGGCCTCGGCCGAGGAAGCCTACGAGACCCTCGACGGCAAAAAATTCGACTTGATCCTCAGCGATTACTACCTGCCCGACGTCGACGGCGACGAGCACATTCGTCAGTTGAACTTGCGAGCGCCCCGCGTTCCGGTGGTCATCATCACCGG
>JBIOXX010000356.1:0-4784 GCA_044869875.1 bacterium
GGGAGCTTAAGACGAAAATTGAAAGTAGGGCTTTAGCTAGAAAAAAATCCTCGCCGAGCTAATTTTAGGTCTCGGTCAGCAAGCGTCGGAGGGTCCTCGAAAGCAGGCTTCCATGCTTCAGCACCTCTTCCTCGGATAGATCGCGGTACCATTCCGGCGTCCAGGTATTGTGCAGACCGACGATGCCATGACCGCCGCGGAAGACTTCAGCTACCTCCAGCTCGGTGTCGAACCAAAATCGGTTGTAGCGCTCTCGCGAGCTGTAGCGCCTGCCGAAATAGCGTCCCTCGGCGATGAAACCGTATTTCCGGGGCGAAAGCATGCGCATGTATTTGCGGTAAGGCGGGAGGGTGATCAGCCACCTTCTTTGGTTGGCGACCTTTTGCCAAAAATCCTTGGATGCCGAGTGGTAGGATTTTCGGGATTGCCAAATCCGGTCGAAGGTTCGGCAGAGCGGAAAATCCTGACTAAGCTCGATCATCGCCTCGGTCACGAGGCTATTGCCGACGTAATCCCATTGGTCCTTCAGCGGAGCCGGACCTTTGAGCTCCCCCAGCCGCCGCCGCACCCCCTCCTCCCAAATCCCGAGGATTTTGGCCTCCGGCACAGCCGCCATGAAGCCCAAATGGGTCCCGAACAGGACGATTTCGCTGCTTTCGAGGTAATCGAGGACCCAAGATAGGTCGCCGCCGAGGATCGTGTCGGCGTCCATGAAGATTCCGCCGTGACGCTTCAGGATCGCCACCATCAAGGCGTCTTTCAGGACATGGAGCGGCAAAGTCTTCAGGAGCTCCAGGTCATAGGTCCCCTTCCCGATGAAGCTTTCGATATTCGAATAGTCGGTGATGACGATCTTGTCGGCCGAAAGATGGCGACCCCAAGTTCGCATGCAGAGCCTTAAATAAGGCAGCATCCGCTCTCGCGGTTCCCAGAAGGTGAAGATCAAAAGATCTCGCCGAACCATTCCTTCATCCGGCCTTTGACCTTGGCGTAGATGTTGGATTCGCGGACTTTGAAACGGGTGGCGTCGTTGCCTTTGGAGCCGGCGATGACCAAGCCGACGCCGGTGGCATACATCGGGCTGCGCACGACGTCGACCAAGCCGCCGATGGCCCGGGGAACGCCGCGCCGCACCGGCATGTTGAAGACCTGCTCGGCCAGCTCGGGCATCCCTTCGAGGATGGTGCTGCCGCCGGTGATGACCACGCCGCTGGCGATGCGGTCGTCGTAGCCCGATTTAATGAGCTCTTGGCGGACCAGCGAGAAGATCTCCTCGACCCGGGGCTCGATGATCTCCGAGAGGATCTGGCGCGAAAGAATCCGGGGTTTGCGGCCGCCGACCGAGGGAACCTCGATGGTTTCGTCCTTCTGGACCATCGAGCTCAAGGCACAGCCGTATTTCTGCTTGATCCGCTCGGCCTCGCTGGCCGGAGTGCGGAGGCCGACCGCGACGTCGTTGGTGACGTGGTTGCCGCCGAGGGTCAAAACCGAGGTATGGACCACGGCGCCCTCGGAGAAAATGACGATGTCGGTGGTGCCGCCGCCGATATCGACCAGGGCGACGCCCAATTCCCGCTCGTCGGGAGTCAGAACCGCCTCGCCCGAGGCCAGCGGTTGTAAAATAATGTCGGCGACGTTGAGACCGCAGCGGTTGGCGCATTTCACGATGTTTTGGGCGCTGGTCACGGCGGCGGTGACGATGTGGACCTTGGCCTCGAGCCGAACCCCGGACATGCCGAGCGGCTCCTTGATGCCGTCCTGGTCGTCGATGATGTATTCCTGGGGAATGACGTGGATGACCTCGCGGTCGAGGGGGATCGCGACGGCCTGGGCGGCGTCGATGACCCGGATCAGGTCGTTTTCGCCGACTTCCTTGTCCTTGACCGCCACGATGCCGTGGGAATTGATGCCTTTGATATGCCCGCCGGCGATGCCGGCATAGACCGAGGTGATGTCGCAGCCGGCGACCAGCTCGGCCTCGCTGACCGCCCGCTTGATCGATTCGACCGTCGATTCGATGTTGATGACGACGCCCTTGCGCAGTCCTTTGCTGGGGTGGGAGCCAATCCCGATGATGTCGATGCCGTCCTCGGTCACTTCGCCAACAACGGCGCAGACCTTAGTCGTGCCGATGTCGAGACCGACAATCAGATCCTCTTTCTTGGCCATTTTTTTGAATTCCCAGGTTTATTACAGTCTGCGGCTGCGTCCAACAGCCCAAAACTACAAAGTCATGAGGACTTTTCCCGGATAATTGAGGTCGATGGAGGAAATCCGTGAATTAGACTTCTCGATTTTTTCCCAGATTTCCTGAAACTTTTTAAGCTTTTCCGGGAAGTCCTTCAGTCCCATTTTGATACTATACTTTTTCTTTTCTGGGTAGAGGGTAAATCCAATATTTTTTTCGTACTGAATTTCACTGAGACCCATCGCGGCGCCGAATTCGGTTTCGCGGAAGAGTTTTTGCAAAAGCGCGGCGTCGGCGATGCGCTTGCGGGTGGTTTGGGCCTCGATCAGGATCTGGTCTTCGTCAAAGCCCGAAAGAATCACCATGTCGCGGCTGTCGTCGCTGTCGCTGATGTCCTTGAAGATCTCGCCGTCGGCGTCGACGTAGAAGAGCCGCTCCGAGGCATTGAGGACAAAAGCCGGCAGGCGCTCACGGATGTCGATGGCCAGGGTATGAGGCATCCGTCGCTGGACCGAGACCGCCTTGAAGTAAGGATGAAGCAACAGCCGCCCTTGGACCTCGGCGACCGGAATCCTGAAGAGATTGGTGCCCAGGACCACTTGGCTGCGTTTCACGATCTCGGCCTGGCTCAAGCTCTGGGGCGAACCGAGGATCTCGATCTTGCGGAGGGCGAAGAAGTCGAAACGCATCAGCCCATAGCGCCCGCCCCAAACCAAGGCCGCGGCCAGAGCCAAAGTCAGCACCGCCCGGCCGAGGAAGCGGAAACGGCGGCGCTTGGCCTCTTTCTTGACGTTCTTCTTCCGGATGAGGGGGCTGCGCTTCTTCACTGGATCTTGAGCCTCGCGCTATCCAGGATCTTTTCGACCAGCTCGCCGAAGCTCATCCCGGCCACCGCGGCCGATTTGGGCACCAGCGAGGTCCCGGTCATCCCGGGCAGAGTGTTGATCTCCAGAAAATAGGGCGTTCCGCCGGCATCGAAGATGAAATCGGCCCGGGCCACCCCTTCGCAGCCGAGGCGACGGTAGATCCGCTTGGCCTCGTCTTGAACCCGGCGGGTCCAATCCTCGGGGATCTGAGCCGGACAGGTATAGGTCGTCGCGCCGGGGGTGTACTTCGACTGGTAATCGTAAAAACCGTTCTTTGGGACCACCTCGAGGACTGGCAGGGCCTCCTGGTTGAGCACCGGCACGGTGACCTCGCGGCCCTGAACGAAACCTTCGATGAGAACCCGGCTGTCGAGCTGAGCGGCGGCCAGGATGGCGGCCTTCAGCTCGGCGGGATTGCCGACCTTGGCGATGCCGATGGTCGAGCCCTCGCGGCTCGGCTTCACCACCACCGGAAACTCGAGGTTGAACCGAGCCACAAAGCCGTCGAGGTCTTCGAGAAAGGCGTCGAAGAAAAGCGAAGCCGGCGTCGTCAGCCCTTCCTGGCGGGCGACGTCCTTGGTCAGGTATTTGTCCATCGCCAGAGCCGAAGTCATGACCGAAGAGCCGGTGTAGGGAATGTTGAGGATCTCGAGCAGGCCTTGAATGCAGCCGTCCTCGCCGTAACGGCCATGGAGGGCGAGAAAGGCGACTTCGATCGCTTTTTCTTTCAATTGTTGGACGATGTCGGGTCCGACGTCGATGGGCACGGCGTCGTAGCCTTTCAGAATCAAAGCATCGAGGACCGCGGCCCCGCTCTTCAGCGAGACCTCGCGCTCCTTGGATAGGCCGCCCAGCAGAACGCCGACCATCTTGTCCTTAAAGGGATTCATCCTCGCCGATCACCTTGACCTCGAGCTCGAGCTTGAGGTCGAGCTCTTCCTTGACCTTGTCGCGAATCAGCCCGATCAAGACCAGCACGTCGCGGGCGCTGGCCTCGTTCTCGTTGACGATGAAATTGGAATGCTTTTGGCTGATTCGGGCTCCGCCGACCCGCACGCCCTTCAGGCCCAGCTCTTCGATGATCTGGGCGGCGAAGCCCTTGTCGGGATTTTTGAAAACCGAGCCGACGTTGGGCATATCTAAGGGCTGAGACTCGTGACGTTTCTTTTGGTAGGTCGCCACCGCCTCCTGGACCGCGGCCGGATCGGCCTTCTGGAAACGGAATTTGCCGGAAATCACGATCTCTTTGCTCGGCAGGTTGGCGCTGCGGTACTCGAACTTGATCTTCTTCTTGGGATAAGCGTGGACCGTGCCGTCGGGGCGGAGGACCGCGATCTCCTCGACGAACTCCTTGATCTCGCCGGCCCGGGTGCCGGCGTTCATCTTGAGGGTGCCGCCCACCGAGCCGGGAATTCCGTAAAGCGTCTCGACGCCTTTCCAACCCTTTTGCCTACCACTCTCGACCACCTTGGGCAGCGGAACGCCCGACTCGACCTCGATCAAGATTTCGGTCTCGGTCTCGTCGAGGATCTCGAAGCGAGTGAAAGTTTTTTGGAGGCGAAAGACGATGCCGCAACGATGGAATCCCTCCTCCAAGAGAGGACGCCGCCGCGCCCCGAGGCCGGCTGGCAGGATCGGCTTCGCGCCTTGGTCCGGGGTGAGCTCCGTTTCGAGGAGCCGCTGAAGCGCCACACCACCCTCCAGATCGGCGGCCCGGCCGACGTCCTGGT
>JBIOXX010000357.1:0-4344 GCA_044869875.1 bacterium
TCGCGCCAAAGAGTCAGCGTCAGCTTGCTATTTTTGCCGCCGCGCATCCGGCGCACCGCATCGGCCAAGTTCATGCCCTTGGTCGAAACACCGTTGATCTTCAAGATCCGGTCGCCCGACTTGATGCCGGCCTTCTCGGCCGGCGTGTCCTCGATCGGCGAAACGACCGTCAGAATCCCCTTCTGCAAGGTGATCTCGATGCCGACTCCGCCGAAACGGCCCAGTGTGTCGACTTTCAACTCTTTATAAACGTCAGGGGTAAGAAAGACCGTGTAGGGGTCGAGAGTGCCGAGCATGCCCTTGATGGCGCCGTAAACCAGATTTTGGCCATCGACGGTCTCGACGTAGTCTTTCTCGACGATGAAAAGCACTTTGCTGAAGAGGTCGAGGGCCCGGTAGATCTTTTCGGGCAGGGCACGGGCGTTGGGTAGCAGGGCGCCGAAGAGGAGCCCCAAGGCGAAGACAGGAAGCAGCAGAGACCGTGAAAGTCGTTTCATGGAAGGAAGATAAACGATAATTCGCGAGACGTCGGCTTATTTCTTTCGCTTGAGCGCCAGCAAAGCCTGGTCGGCGATGTCCTCGGGCATGAGCTTATAATGTTTCAAAAGCTGGTCGGCCGGGCCGGATTGGCCGAATTGGTCCATCACCCCGTAGCGGTGAACGATGGCTCGGCCCTCTTCGGCCAGGTGTTCGGCCACCGCCGAGCCCAAACCGCCGAGGATGGAATGCTCTTCGATCGTCAAGACGCAGCCGCTTTGGTTAGCGAGACGGCTCAGGGTTTCGCCATCGAGCGGCTTGACCGTGGCCATATTGACCACCGCGGCCTTGACGCCCTTGGCTTCGAGCAGCTCGGCCGCCTTGACCGCATGGTAGACCATCAGTCCGCAGGCCACGATGGTAACGTCGGAGCCTTCGCGGAGCACCGCCGCCTTGCCGATCTTGAACTTGTAGTCCTGGGGAAGAAAAACCGGAAAAGCCGCCCGCGAGAGCCGAACGTAGACCGGACCCGGCCACTCCGCCACCTGCTCGACGACCTGCTCGGTCTCGATGGCATCGGCCGGCACGATGACCGTCATGCCCGGCAAAACCCGCATCACCGCGATGTCGGCGATGGTCTGGTGGCTGGCGCCGTCCTCGCCGACGGTGAGGCCGGCGTGGGAGGCGCAGATCTTGACCGGCAAATGCGGATAGACGATCGAATTGCGGACGATTTCGAAGGCCCGGCCGGTGGCGAACATCGCGAAGGTCGAGGCGAAGGGTATCTTGCCGGTCAGGGCCAAGCCCGCCGCCGTTCCCATCATGTCCTGCTCCGAAACGCCCATGTTGAAGAAGCGCTCGGGATAGGCCTTGGCGAAATGGATGGTCTTGGTCGAGCCCGAGAGATCGGCGTCGAGGACGACGACCTTGGGATTTTTGCCGCCCAAGGCCAAGAGCGCCTTGCCGTAGGCGTCGCGGGTCGCGATTTTATCTCCGCCGCTGGCGGTGACCTGTCCCATTAAACCTTCTCTCCCAATTCTAGCAGCGCCCGCTTCAACTCGTCGTCGGTCGGCGTGACGCCGTGGTACTTCGGAATATTTTCGAAGAAGGAGACGCCTTTGCCGAGGATGGTCCGGGCGATAATCATCTTAGGCTTGCCCTTGGTCTTCTTGGCCCAATCGAAGGCGTCGAGGATCTCTTCGTAGTTGTGGCCATCAATGCTGCGCACCGCCCAGCGGAAAGCCAAAAACTTGTCCTCGAGCGGCGAGACGTCCTTGATGTCTTTGTTGAAGCCGTCGATCTGAATGCCGTTGAAGTCGAGCATGCAGATCCGGTTGTCGAGGCGGTGGTGGCCGGCGGTCAGCGCCGCCTCCCAGAGCATTCCCTCTTGAGCTTCGCCGTCGGAATGCATCGAGTAAACGGTGAAATCCTTCTTGTCGAGCCGGGCGGCCAAGGCAATTCCATTGCCGACCGACATGCCCTGGCCGAGCGAACCGGTCGACATCTCGATCCCCCAGTCGACCTTGAGCTTGGGGTGGCCTTGGAGCGGGCTGCCGATCTGGCGGAGGTGATCGAGCTCCGATTTCGGGAAGTAGCCGGCCTGGGCTAGGGCGACATAGATCGCCGGGCAACAGTGGCCGTTGGCCAAAATGAAGCGGTCGCGGTCTTCCCAGTGCGGGTTCTTCGGATCGTGACGCATTTCGCGAAAATAGAGGACCGCGATGAGATCCATCATGCCGAGCGGACCGCCGGTGTGGCCGCTCTTGGCCTTATGGAGCATCTTGAGGCAGTCGACGCGCAGATTCCTGGCGATTTCTTTCAGTTCTGGAATGCTAGCTTTTGGGTTCATCGGAAATTTGGCTCAATTCAGGCTGGAAAAACCAGGGGCACGTTAGCACGGCCCTAAGGGGAGTCAACGGTAAAAAAGGCGGGAAAACGAAGAATTTGGGGTTTTAGCCGCCCGGTCATCCTGAGCGAAGCGAAGGATCTGTGACCTGCCAAGGTTATCTGAAAGGCCCAAGCCTCTTCATGTCTTCTTAAGGGGATTCCGAGGAGACGAAGGGGCTCTGGGTCCTAAAGTTTCTTGGCCAGTCGCAGATCCTTCGCTTCGCTCAGGATGACAAGGCCTAATCGCCACCCAATACGGCCAGCTCGGCCGCGGCGATCTCATGCCCCAAGAACCGGGCCGCCAGCTCGACCATTTTCTGCGGGGCGTCGGTGGTGAAAAAACGACGCGATCCGGCACCCGAGCCGGAGGCCAGCAGACCCCTCTCCTCTAACAATATCTTCAAAGCCTTGGCGGTTTCCTGAGCCGAGTCGACGAGGGTGACCTCGGGCCCCAAGACCTCCTGCAGCAACGGCTTCAAGATCGGATAGTGGGTGCAGCCCAAGATCAGGGTATCGAGCTCCTTGTCCTTCCAAGGGGCCAGGTAAACCTCGGCCACCTGGCGGGTGATCTCGTGGCGGGCCCAACCTTCCTCGACCAAGGGGACGAAGAGCGGGCAGGCCCGGCTTTCGACTTTGGCTTCGGGCAGGCGGCGACGAATGGCGCTGGGATAGCTTTGGGATTTAATCGTGCCCTCGGTTCCGATCACGCCGATCGATTGACGGCGGGTCGCGGCCGCCGCCGCTTGGGCACCGGGCTCGATCACGCCGAGGAGGGGAATCGAGTAAAGCGGACGAATCGTCTCCAAAGCCAGGGCCGAGGAGGTATTGCAGGCAACCACGATCGCCTTCACCCCGCGGCCGACCAGGAAATCGCAGATCTCGCGGGAGTAGCGGGTGACGGTCTCGGCCGATTTGATGCCGTAGGGGACCCGGGCGGTGTCGCCGACGTAGATCAGGTCCTCGGACGGCAGGGACTTCTCGATTTCACGGAGAACGGTGAGGCCGCCCAAGCCGGAATCGAAAATGCCGATGGGAAGATCCATGGGGTGATGGCTTATTTATGGGCCTTGGCGCGCTTCGCGGCCTTGGCCGGCTTGGCCAAGCGGGCGGTCATGACCTTGCGGTGAATGCCGTCGATCTCGGTCTCGAGACGGTGGAGCTTGCGTTCCATCGAGTTGATCTCGTCACGGGTCGGCAGGTCGAAAATCTTGAGCACCGATTTGAGGTTGGTGCGGATGGCTTTCTTCAGCTCGTACTTAGTGTTCATGAGGGCGCTGAGCGAGCGGAGGAAATACTCGTTCTGCATCAGGTCACCTACGGCTTCCGAGTGCATCACGTCGTGAAGAATCTGTTCTTTGATTTTTTCTCCGCGTTGAAAAGCTTCTTCCATCGCCGTGCGGATACTCATAAAGCCTCCTAAAATTTTGGACAAGCAAGAGCGCATTATTCCTACGAAAAAGCCTTCTCTAGTGGCAGGACCCGGATCTGTCAAGGAGGCCCTGTTTTTGAGCCTTTTTCTGTTTATGGGGCCGCTTCGCCTATGTTAGGGGGCCAAAAGACGATTTTCTCTAAGACTTTCTGGACCTTTGCCGCGTAGCCTGACGTAATTTTCCCCATTCTGGACCCTCGATAGGAGCGATTCTTATGACCCTTCCCGCCGGTATCCTCTTGCAGATGGCCACACCGGTCGCTTCGACCGAAGCCAAGTCGGTTTTACACATGGTCTTCTCCAGCGATCCCCTGGTCAAGGCGGTACTGCTGATCTTGATCTTCTTTTCGGTCGTGAGCTGGGCGATCATCTTTTACAAATACGCCCAGGTGAAAAGGGCCAAGCGAAGCTCCGACAAATTCGCCCAAATCTTCGATCAAACCTACACCATCGAAGAAATGCTCACCAAGTCGACGCCCCAGGAGGGCAACCCCCTTTATCAAATCTTCTCCTCCGGAATCAGCGAGATCCTTCGGGCCAAGCAGGCCAAG
>JBIOXX010000358.1:0-3253 GCA_044869875.1 bacterium
AGCGCTTTCGGCTCTCGAAATAGGCCGCCGGAGACTGGTGGAAGAGACCGAGGCTCTCGCCCACCGGTTTCAGCGCCCGGCTCAGACCTTCGTGGAAGGCGGCGATTTGGTCGGAAGCCGGGCTCAGGTCGAGAAATTTATTCGTTTCGCGCACCAATTCGAAGACCAAACCCAAAACTTGGGCCGAATTGAAATCGTCGTCCATCGCCGCCTCGAAGCCTCCGGGAAAGGCTTGAAGCGGGCCGAAAGCCGGGTCCTTGCCTTGGGCCGCCGCTTTTTGGCCGACGGCAGCCTCGTCGAGACGGGCCAAGGTCTGATAAACCCGATCGACCGCGCCGACCGCTTCGCGCATGTTGTTCTCGTTGAAATCGAGCGGCGAGCGGTAATGGGCCGAGAGCAGAAAATAGCGGACCGCCTCATGGGGGTACTCGGCCAAGACGTCGCGGATGGTGAGGAAATTGCCCGTCGACTTGCTCATCTTGTCGGCGTTGAGATTGACGAAGCCGTTGTGGACCCAATAATTCACGAAGGGTTTTTCGAGGGCACCCTCGGACTGGGCCTTCTCATTCTCGTGGTGCGGAAAAATCAAATCGCGGCCGCCGCCGTGGATGTCGATCGAGGGGCCGAGGAGGTCGGTGCTCATCGCCGAGCACTCGATATGCCAGCCGGGACGTCCCGGTCCCCAAGGCGAGGCCCACTCCGGCTCGCCGGGCTTAGCACCCTTCCAAAGCGCGAAATCCAGCGGATCGTTTTTGGCTTCCTGGACTTCGACTCGGGCGCCGGCCTCGAGGTCTTCGATGTTTTTTCCGGAGAGCTCGCCGTAGCCTTGAAACTTGCGAACCGCATAAAAGACGTCGCCCTTGGCCGGATAGGCAATGCCCTTCTCCACCAACTTGGCGATCAGAGCCAGCATCTGGGGAACGTATTCGGTGGCCTTAGGCTCATCGCTGGGCCGGAGGTTGCCCAACGCTTCCATGTCCTCGTGAAAGGCCTGGATGAAGAACTCCTTCAGCTCCCGCCAAT
The DNA here is from genome assembly GCA_044869875.1 of bacterium. Taxonomy (GTDB): domain Bacteria; phylum UBA10199; class UBA10199; order DSSB01; family DSSB01; genus DATEDP01. The sequence continues at coordinate 1,024 of JBIOXX010000358.1, forward strand.
CCTGGCCCTTTTCCTGCGAGCGCTTGAGGATCTTGTCGTCGATGTCTGTGAAATTGCGGACGTAGCGGACCGCGAAGCCCTTGTGCTTCAGATAGCGATAGAGCACGTCGAAAACGACCGAGGCCCGGGCGTGGCCGAGATGGCAGTAGTCGTAGGCGGTGATTCCGCAGACGTACATGCCGACTTTTCCGGGGACGATGGGCTTGAAGTCTTCTTTAAGCCGGCTTTTCGTGTTGTAGATTTTCAAAGGCACGTCGGACTCTTTCCAATACTTGGCCCTTGCCGAGGGCGGTCACCAGGTTGGCCAGCTCCGGCCCCTCGGTGCCGCCGGTCAGGGCGACGCGAACGGGCAGGAATAGCTTCTTGCCCTTCATCTTGGTTTTCTTTTTCAGCTCCTCGAGGATCTGCTCGTAGCGCTCGGGGCTCATCTCGCCTTCGCCGCTCTCCACCAGGGCGACCAAAGTCTCGAGGACCTTGCGGGTTTCCGGCGCTTCGAGCGCGGCCTTGGCTTCGGCGCTTTCCGGCGCCGGCGGCTTGAGCAACAAATTGACCCAGGTCTCGATCTCGCCGAAATTCTTCACGTTGGGCCGCACCGCGAGCAGGGCCTTCTCGAGATTTTCGGCCTGGAGGTCGACGCTGGTTCCGGCCAGCGTGGCCTTGGCCCGCTCAAGGTATTCGGCCTCGCTCAGCTTCACCATGTGGACTTGATTGATGTGATCGAGCTTGGCCCAGTCGAAGATGGCGCTGCTGCGCGAAACCCGACCCAAGTCGAAATTTTCGATCAGGCCTTGAAGGTCCAGGATCTCCTTGCCCTCGGGCGGAGCCCAGCCCAGCAAAGCCAAGTAGTTGAGCAGTGCGCTGGGCAGATAGCCCTTGGCCTTCAGCTCGCCGACCGAGGTGCTGCCGTTGCGCTTCGAAAGCAAAGTGTGATCCGGCCCCAAGATCAGGGGCAGATGGGCGAATTGCGGCGGCTCGAAGCCCAGGGCCCGCTGAATCAGGATTTGACGCGGGGTGTTCGACATCCCGTCCTCGCCGCGGATGACGTGGGTGACGCCCATCAGGCAGTCATCGATCGCGCAGGCAAAGAGATAAAGCGGCAATTCGTTGGATCGGGCGATAACGAAATCGCCGATGGTCAGAGTGTCGAAGATCTTCTCGCCGTAGACCAGGTCGTTGAATTTTACGATATCGCGCTCGACCTTGAAACGCCAGGTCGGCGCCACCCCGGCGTCGACCTTGGCCTGCCGGTCGGCCTCGGGCAGCTCGCGGCATTTGCCGCTGTAGCGGTAGGGCTTGCTGGTGGCCATGGCCCGGCGACGCTCGGCCTCCAGCTCCTCGTGGCTGCAATAGCAGCGGTAGATCTGGCCCAGGCCTTGAAGCTTTTCGAGATGATCCTGGTAAATTTTCAGCCGCTCGCTCTGGCGGTAGGGCCCGACCCCACCGCCGGCATCGGGACCTTCGTCGTAATTCAGGCCCAGCCACTTGAGGTCTTGGAGGATGGCGGCTTCGAAATTTTCCTCGGAACGCTCCTGGTCGGTGTCTTCGATGCGCAGGATCAGCTTGCCGCCTTGACGGCGGGCGAAGAGGAAGTTGAAGAGCGCAGTGCGGACGTTGCCTTGGTGCAGAAGCCCGGTGGGGCTGGGCGCGAATCGGACTCGAGTCATGGTCGGCTCCCTGTGCTTTGGATTAATACCACGGCCTTGGCGGCTAGGCCCTGCATCGTTCCGGTAAAACCGAGGCCTTCCTCGGTGGTGGCCTTCACGCTGACCCGGGTGACGGGAAGGCCTAGCGCGGCGGCGATGTTCTCGCGCATTTCCGGAATGTGCGGGGCCAGCTTGGGACGCTGGCAAATGAGGGTGGCATCGACGTTGGCCACCTGAAAGCCCTTATTCTGAACCAAGCGGGCGACTTCGGCCAACAAAATCCGGCTCGAAACCCCCTTCCACTTGGCGTCGGTGTCGGGGAAATGCTTGCCCAAGTCGCCTTCGGCCACCGCGCCGAGCAGGGCATCGCCGATGGCGTGGAGCAAGGCGTCGGCGTCGGAGTGCCCTAGCAGGCCCTTGTCGAAGGGCACCTTGACCCCGCCCAAGATCAAGTCGCGGCCCTCGGCAAAGGCATGGACGTCGTAACCTTCGCCGATGCGGAAGTCGACGCTCATCCTGTGATTGGCTCGTTTCTCCAAAAGTGCCTCGGCCATTTCTAAATCCTCGGATCGGGTGATCTTGAAATT
>JBIOXX010000359.1:0-2027 GCA_044869875.1 bacterium
CCTTTGAGAATTTCGTCGTCACCAGCTTTTTGGACGTCCTCTTGCTGGCGGCGATTTCGGTAGTGGTCACCAAGACCCTTTATCACTTTCGAACCCGTCTGAACCAGGCCCAAGCCTTGGGCAATTATATCCTGAAGGAAGAATTGGGCCGCGGCGGCATGGGCAAGGTTTACGAGGCCACCCACGCCTTCCTCAAACGTCCAACGGCGGTGAAAGTCTTGACGCCGCGGCACCAAGATCCGGCGGAGGCTCTAGCCCGGTTCAAGGAAGAGGTGACGCTTTGCTGCCAATTGACCCACCCCAATACGATTACGATCTTCGATTTTGGCGAAGCCCGAAATCACACTTTTTATTATGCGATGGAATTGCTTCAGGGAATGGATCTGCAGCGAATGGTCGAGCTATTCGGGCCGCTCCCTTCCGGCCGCTGCGTGCATTTCCTGCGACAAATTTGCGGCTCGCTGGGCGAGGCCCATGCTCGGGGCATCGTCCACCGCGACATCAAGCCGTCGAACATTTTCATCACCGAACGCGGCGACATCAAGGACTTCGTCAAGGTTCTCGATTTTGGGCTAGCCCGGGAATATCGCGGCGCGCGGGAAAGCTTCGACGGCGTTTTCGCCGGAACTCCTCGCTACACCGCTCCTGAATGCGTGATGGGAATCGCCCGCTTGGACGGCCGGGTCGACATCTACATGGTGGGGAGTCTCGCTTACTTTCTTTTGACCGGGCAGGCACCCTTTGACTACGGCACCGACTACGAGCTGATGCTCGAGCACCTTCAGCTCAAGCCGAAACCGCCTTCAACACTGCGGCCGGAGCTGAGCCCGGAATGGGACGAAGTGATTTTAACCTGCTTGGAAAAAGATCCCGAGGATCGCTACCAAACGGTCCGAGACCTAGATCGGGCCCTTCTGCGCGTTCCCCTTCCCGAGCCCTGGGGGGCCGAGGAAGCCAAGCAATGGTGGGAAGAGCGGGCCGAAGCCTACTCCACCAAATCCAGCCGCAGGATCTTGTCGGAGCCGCCGAGCGAAGCACCGTAGAGCAACCCATCGACCGGGTTCTCGTGCAAGCCGGTCAAGCCCCCCTGGTGGCCGAGGTGATCGTCGCCGATCACTCGATCGGCGGCATCCAAGGTCAGCAAACGGACCCAGCCGTCGAAGAACTCATTGTAGATCAGCTTGCCGGTGAATCTGCCGCCATAGGCATTCCCGAGATAATAGGCCGAGACCATGATCGACTGTCCGCCTCCGACCTGGTTCGCCTCGGGATCTTCATTATTGAAGGTTTCGTCATTGTGGCCGAAGCCGTGAATCGGATCCTGGAAAGCCGGATTTCGGGGTTCGCAATCGCCTTCGCAATGGGGCCAGCCGTAATTCTCGTTGGCGAAGTAAACGCAGTTCACTTCTTCGAATTTGCCGCCGCCGACGTCGCCCAAGAACAGATCGAAATCTTCATCGACCACGATCGTGAAGGGATTGCGCAGGCCGATCGAATAAACCGTCGTCGGATCATCGTCGCAAGTGGTGTCGTCGTCAGGACCGGTCCCGGGAATGCCTTGGCAGGCCGGAAGAGTGTATCCGGGCGAGTTCTCGTTCGGGATGATCCGATGCACCTTGCCCAAGGAGATCTCATAGCGTTGGCTCAACTCTTCGTCAGTATCGGTGCTGGATCCGCCGCCGCCGTCGCCGACGCCGATGAAGAGTTGGCGGTTGGTGCCGAAAACCAGGCTGCCACCGTTGTGGTTATTCGCGGGATCGGGAGCTTGATTCTTGTTGAACTCGATGATGTCCTGAGGATTCACCAACGCGAAAGCATCATTGCCGACGTCGACTTGGACTCCGTAACGGGTAAGGCGATTGATATCCGGCTCCGAACCTTCGACGGTATAGTACAAGTAGATCTGCCCATTGCTCCCGTAATCCGGATCGGCAACCACGTTGAGCAAACCCTGCTCCGAATCACCGTCGACCGGGATATTGGCAGTCTGAGTCAAGGGAGTAAAATCGCTCTTCAGGTAATAAATG
>JBIOXX010000360.1:0-2772 GCA_044869875.1 bacterium
GCATAGCTAGTCAAGACGATGTCGGCTTCCGGGATATGGGAATAAAGCTTCTTCCGCTCCGGACCGCTGAGGATGAGGGTCTTGAGCCCGGGGGTGAACTTTGCCGCCTCGCTGGCCCAGTTGAAGACGACCGAGGTCGGAGCCAGGACCAAGTTGGGCATGGAGCCGTATTGATCGCGCCGGTCTTGGAGATAGGCCAGCGCTTGGACGGTTTTTCCAAGGCCCATGTCGTCGGCCAGGATTCCATGCAAACGGTGGTCGTGAAGAAAGTGCAGCCAATCGTAGCCATGGTGCTGGTAGTCACGGAGCACCGGCCGAAGGGCTTCGGGCAATTCGCGGCGCGGGATTTCGCCTTCGTGGCGCAGGGCATGGATCATGGCGCCGAAGTCCTGGCGCTTGCTCCAGTCGACTTTAATTGTTTCGTCGAGATAAGCGGCATGGAAGCCCGAGATTCTGAGCTTGCCGGCGGCGTCGATCTCGGCCTCGATTTCGGCCAGCTTCTCCTCGAGCCGCTGCAAATCCTCGGCCTGGACTCTGGCGAAGCCTTTGCCCGGAACCTCGAGGTAGCGCTTGCCTTCGGCCACCAGCGCCTGAACCACTTCATAAGGAACTTCGATGCCCTCGATCTCGAAGCTTAAATCGACCTCCAGCCAATCGATGCCGCTGGAAGCCGCTCGGGCCTTAATTTGGCCGGCACCCAGGTCGCCGGCCAGACGGAAATGAGTGAGCTCGCCGTCGACCGCGACCTGTCGCTGCTGCTCCAAGGCCGGCAAGGTGTCGGCGACGAAGTCCAAGGCCCTCTCGCCGCCGTTTTCGAAGCGATTAGCGCCGACCCGATGGAATCCTTGGTCGAGGTATTTCTGAAGGACCTCTTTTTCGAAAGCCATGTCGCGACGGATCAAGGCTTTTTTCCCGTCGTTCTCGATTTCGACCATGGCTTCGATGTCTTGCTCGTGGGGAGCGACCCGGTGGCCGGCATATTCGAAGAGAATGTCGAGGATCAGCTTGTCGGTGACCTGGTCTTCCTTGAGGCTGAAATGGGGAGTCGGCGTGCCCTCGATCATCTCCGGCAGACTGAAGCCCTCGGGAAGGATCATCTGAGGCTTTCGGGCTAGCTGCGGAAGATAGTCTTGCAGGAAGTCGGCTGCCTCGCTGCCGGTAAGGAGGAGCTCGCCGTCGGCATTGAAATCGCCCAAGATGGAGGACAAGGCCGAAGCCTTGATCGGGTAAAAAACTTCGCCAACCAGGGCCCACATCCGCGGACCGTCAAAAACGGTGGCGGCAGCAAAGGCAATCTCTTTGAGCGTTTCCCCGTCTTGAAAGGCCGCTTGGAGGCGAACGTGGGAACGGCTTTGCTCGAGAAGCTCGACCAGCGGGAGCAAGGCTTGCTCGGAAAATTTGACCGGCCGGCGGCTGTGCAGAAACTGGACTCCGGGAAACTTGGCCAGCTTGGAAATAAAAAAGGACACGTGCTTGCGCGGAACGACGAATTGGCCATCGGACGAATTGACGTTGGCGAACCGGAGCAAATTTTGAGCAAAGCGGCGGTGATCGGGATCGAGCTCGCTTTGGGGGGTGCCGTGACGGTGCAATCCCAAGGCGTGAATGCCAAAGCGTTCAAAGCGAGTGATGGCTTCCTCACCGAGGAAGGCCTTGATGGCGAGGGCGTTCTGCCGGGGAAGGAAGTCCAAGCCGTAGGAAAGCTGCAAATAATGCTCATCGCCTTCTTCTTTTCGAATCGCGCGGGAGAGCTTATTCAGCACGTCGGAATGTCTGGGATCCTGGTCCTTCATCGAATCGCCCATCCTAGTGGAAGGATTGGGAAATTGCTAGAGGAGGGAGATGCTTTTTCGGACGAAAGATTCCAAGGTCGATTGAAATTTGGACCTTATTCCGGGCAGGGCTGGATATTCCATTATAACCATATAATATTATTAAGTTTTTTATCATTCCTCTGGCACATCTCCTGCATCGTCCTCAGGAATGATTCGAAAGCTTCTCATTCTCCTTTTCATCTCCCAGTCTCTCATTTCCTGTCTGGCACTGCCTCCCCCGGAAGAATTGTTTCAATCCCGGTCAAAAATAGCCGAGCGATCGCCGGTCAAGCCGGAGGGCAAGATGCAAATTTGGATTCCTTATGTCGGTCAGGGCGATGGAACCCTGTTGATACTACCCAACGGGAAAAATTTATTGATCGACGCCGGTCCTCCCGGAGCCGGCAAGACCTACCTTCTGCCTTTGCTAAATGAGTTGAAGATCAAAACTATCGATATGCTGGTCGTGAGTCACTACGATTTGGATCATCTGGGTGGAGTGCCTGAGATTCCGCCGGGCTTGGATGGGGTTCCGAATACGCCGGACGACGTCAAGGTTCTTGAGGCTTACGACCGGGGTGGTGAACCGTGGGACAACAGCCCGGGCTACGGGAAATATCTTCAAAGTTTGGAGGAATGGAATATTCCGAGGCGGGCATTGTCGGCAGGCGAATCCTTGTCTTTGGATTCCGCAGTGAGCATTCGCTGCGTTGTGGCCAATGGCATCGTAAGCGATGGGACCACGGCGCCGGTGATAGTGGATATTAGCCCGCCGACGTACTCCGGAAGAGAGAATGCGGCTTCGATTGGCTTGTTAATCGAATACGGTGAGTTTCGTTATCTGACCGCGGGAGATTTAACTGGCGGCGGAATGACCGATGGATTTCTAACGCCCGACGTGGAGACGCCGCTGGCAGAGCTGGTTGGGGAGGTGGATGCGCTCCATGTGAATCATCAT
>JBIOXX010000361.1:0-2227 GCA_044869875.1 bacterium
TACCTGGCCTTTCAGCGACTTCCTGTCCAAGGTTCCCAACGATAAATACGGCTATGGGATGGAGCTGGCGATGCTTTTCAACGATGCGATCCGCAACGACAGCTGGGATACCGTCTCCCAAAGGCTGAACAACTCCAAAGCCAATTATGTGAACGATCACATTCGGCAAATCATTACCGGCATTTATTTGGCCGCCGGCTCGAATGACGAGAAATTCCGGGACTTGATGAACATGATTCCGGCGCCCATCCGGGAAGTCATGAAGAAGCGTGTGACAGAGCAGGGAAATGAGACCCGCGAACGTCATTCCGGCGATCAGTGGAATAGCGCGGTCACGGCCGAGAAGATCGAGGCGACCTTAACGGAGACGGCGGTGGAAGAGAAAGACGAATAAGTCGAAGCCGGTAAATATATTCTTCACCGAAACCGCCGCGCGGGATTCACGCGCCGGAGCGGTCGAGCACAAATTAGGGTTTTAAGGAATCGAACATGGGATCCCCGTTGATATTGCCGATCGCCAAAGAAATCCAAGTCGCCATCGCCGAGAAGGAGATAAGTCCGGAAGACTCGGATCGAATCCGAGCCTACGCCGACGATGCGGATGTCAACCGCGACCGGCAGATGTCGGCCGCCGAGTGGAAACGTTTCCGGAGCAAATTCTCGGCTCCTCCAAAGGTTGGGCATTTCTTCGAAAAGAGACTGACCGGCGATACGATCTTGGATTTAAAGGACGAACCGAAATGGAGCGATGCCAACCAGGCTAGATACTTGTCGATCAATGCCAATGAGGAAAAATCTAAGCTCAAAAAGCTGGCCGAAGAGCTCAAGGACATGGGGGCCTTGTCGCCGAAAGAAATCCGCGAGAGACTCGATCATGCCCAAGGCCTGGCCTTGGAATATCTGCGCTTGGGAAGCGCGCCCTTCGAGGATCCGAAAGAAGCGGCTTCGATCCGCAAAGCCTTGAACGGGCTCGCCGCCACGTCCTTCGAGCAGCTCGCCAAATTGGCCGACCGAAGCTCTTATGACGAAATCCGCAAGCTGGCTCCGCTCTACGACGCCTATCGCTTTCTAGCCGAAGGCGATGTCGAATCCGCTCAAAGCAATTTAGAAACTATTTGCGCCGAGGGCGATTCGGCTCCGCCCGAAGCACGCAAGCTCTTGGCCACGCTTCGCTCCGATCAGTCGCAACATCACAGCTTGGTCGCCTTGGAAATCTGGCAAGGCTACGCCGAAGAATTAGGCGAACAAGCCGATCGCCATGCCAATGAGACGATCGACGGACAAATTGTCCAAGGTTGGTCCTTGGCCACCAGCGGCGAGTCGGGGCTCGACCGCCGGGCCAAGGAATTGCGAAGCGAGAGGGCGCTGATCGAGGAGCTGCGCAAGAAAATCCTTGGCAAGGAAGCCGGAACTCTCCGCGAAGCGCTGGAATTGATCGCCAACTCGGATCATCCGGAGCTTCGCTCCAAGGCGCTCGAATATCTTTCGCCAGACGCTTCCTTGGAAAAGGGCCGAACCGAAGGCGAAATTCGACCGCTCTTGATCGAATATGCCTCACAAACTCCCCCCGATGCCAATCTCGAGGAGAGATTATTTCGCCAGACTTTGAATTCGGCTCAAGACAATCGAACTCTAAAAAGCGCTCACGCCGTCTACGCCTGGCTCGAAGGAAAGACCCCGAACTCGAAACTTCGAGATCAAGCCAAAGCCCAGCGCGAACGGATGGAAGAAGTCGGCGAGGAATACGCCTCGACCGATATCGGCGACGCCTTTCACGGCGTGACCGAGATGGCCTTCGCCGGTGCGGTCGCGGCGCCTGTCCATCTCGCGACCCTGCTCCGTTTGCAGAAAATGGGCGTCACCGGATGGCGCGGCGTGGCCGTGGCGATGGGCGCTGAAGCGGCGGCCGAAGGCACGGCGCTAGGAACGATCGAAGTGGGAAAATCCGCTTTTTCCATCCACGCCGCCAAGGCCTTGAGCCCCGATGTCATCGCCAAGACTTACGGCGCCAATCTGTTGATGATGGGAGTGTTGAAACCTTTCGCCCGGGCCGGACAAGTCGCCGGCCCGAAGGCGGCAAGGAGCTTAGGGTTCGTCGCCAAGGGAGGGGCCGGGCTCTCCACCGGCGGCAAAGCTCTAAGTTGGTCGCTCGGCCATGCCGGCGGTTTCGCCGGCATGGTTGCCGCCAACCGCGGCAATCAAGCGATCGGTTTCTCGGAGGCGCCTT
>JBIOXX010000362.1:0-5395 GCA_044869875.1 bacterium
TCTCGAGCAGCTCCTGGACGGTGGCGATGTCGGCGAAGGCCAGCGAGCCGGCGGCGTCCAGCTCTTTCACGATTCGAGCCCGGGGATTTTTCCAGCGCCCGGCCAGCGAAACCCGGAAGCTCGCGCCGTTAGCGGCGCCGCAGCTTTGGGCGAGCCTCGGCGGCAGCAGGAGGGTGTCGGGTTCGGCCATCATTTCAAGCCAGGGCCGAGATCCTTCGCCGCCGATCGGCGATTCGGGTCGGGCGCCGCTGAAAAAATCGCCGCGGCTGAGCGGATCGACGCCGAGCAGGTTGAAGGAGCTCTCGAGCTTGGGTCCGCAGAGTGCCACCGCCTCGACCAGCGGCGTTGCGGCGAAGGTGTGGGGATTGGCGAGGACCGCGACGTAGTCTTCGTTCTTCAAGGGCCGCTGCCGGCCAAGCAAGGAAAGGTCGGCCCGGCCGCTGACTTCTTCGACCGAGCGGCGAAAGGAATCGAGGGCGCTGCGGTTGGCGGTCTCGATGGCGCTGAACACCGCGATCCCCGCCGCCATGCCGAGCAGGGTCAGCAGGGCCTTGAGCGGCCGCCGTCGCCAGTAAGCCAAGCTGAGCCAGGAGAAGAACCTCAAGCCGGCACCGCCTTTCCGCCGCGCAGGACCCAGCGGCGGTCGGCCCAGGCCGTCGCCTCTTCGTCGTGGGTCACCAAGAGAAGGCCGCAGCCTTCCTCGCGGCAGAGAGTCGAAAATAATTCGTAAACCCGGCGGCGATTTTCGCTGTCGAGATTGCCGGTCGGCTCGTCGGCCAGGAGCAGGGCCGGACGGTTGAGCAGGGCCCGGCAAAGCGCCGCCCGCTGCAGCTCCCCGCCCGAGGCCTCATTGGCTCGGGCCCGCCGCCGCGGCCATAAATCGCTGCGCTCCATCAAGGCTCGAGCTCGCTGCTCGGCTTCGGCCCGGGGCCGTCGATCGAGCGCCGCCGGCAGCAGCACGTTGTCGAACAGAGTGAGCGAGGGGAAGAGATTGAAGAATTGAAAGACGATGCCGAGGCCGCGGCGCCGCAAGGTCGCCAGTTCGGCGGCCGGCAAGGCGCCGAGGCTTTTCCCCTCGATTTGGACGCTGCCGGCATCGGGCCGGTCGAGGCCGGCGATCAAGTGGAGGAGGGTGCTCTTGCCCTCGCCGGAAGCGCCGACCAGACAGAGCCGCTCGCCGGCTTCCAAGTTCAAATCGATGCCTTGCAAGATAGGGATGGCCCGTTCGCCGATTCGGTAGGATTTTTCGAGGCCGCTGACTTCGAGCAAGGGCATGCCCTGGTCTAACACAAATTGCAAAGCCTGGGGACCTTGGTTAGAGAGAAGAAATGGAGCCCGGAGAAATCCAGCTTTGGACCGCCGACCTCGATCTCGAAAAATCGGCGTTGGAGACCCTGCGCCAAACACTGAGCCCCGATGAGCTCGAGCGGGCCGACCGTTTTTTGCGCGAGGCCGACTGTCGCCATTTTACGGCGGCCCGGGGAATTCTGCGGCGTTTGGCGGCGGATTATTTGGCTTTGGCGCCGTCCGAACTGCGCTTCGCCTATGGGGCTAAGGGAAAACCCTCGCTGGTCGACGGCGCAGGTCTTGGCTTCAGTCTCAGCCACTGCCAAGGCCGGGCTCTTTACGCTTTCGCTTGGGATCGCGAGCTCGGGGTGGATTTCGAGCTGCCTCGCGAAGGCTTGGATGCGATGGGCATCGCCGAGCGTTATTTTAGGCCGGAGGAAGCCGAGGGCTTGCGGAAAATGCCGGCTTCGGATCGACTGCGGCAATTCTTTCGGCTCTGGACGGAGAAGGAAGCCTATGTCAAGGCCTTGGGCGTGGGCTTGGGAGCCATCCAGCGCGAGGCCGACCCCCGGTTTCGGGTCGAGGAAATCCGATTAGGAACCGACGAATTCGTGGCCTTGGCTTATTCGGGAGAGAAGGCGAGCCCGCGACTTTTCAATTTTGCAATGAGCTAAACATGGCCATTAAAAAAACATCCTGCCCCCGCTGCGCCAGCAGCCGCTTTATCGAGCGGCTCGACGGCTCCAAGACCTGCCGCCGCTGCGGCCAGAAGTGGCTGGGCAAGAAGGTCATCGCTTCTCAAGACAAGCGCAAGCCTTCCAAGGTCCTGCCCGGCCGCAGCCTGGCCAAGCCCGGAAAGAAAAAGCAGCTCAGTCTTTTCTAAGCAAATCTTCTTAGGGCCACGAGATCTCGCAACCGCCCAGCGCGGCAATCTTCAAATCGATGTTGGTCCAAAGCCCCGGCGTATTGGTTCCCCAGGGTTCCTGGTACATCGCCTCGAGTTGAGCCAAGGTGTAATATTCGCTCAGAGTCTCGGTATAAAGCTTGGTTTGAACCGGCGGCTTGCCCTGATCGTACCAACAGTACTGTTGGAGCACGTACTTGGGGAGATACTTCACTCTCAGCTCCGTCGGCCGACGTCCCACCGCTTTCAGATTTTGAGCGGAATAGGCGTCCTTTTGGGCTTGGGAGAGGTTAGGATCGTTGGAGTCGTAGTCCACCACCCAGGACTTATAGGTGGCGTCCTCGACGAGTATTTCCTGAATCGGAATTTCGGCGACTCCCTTCCAGACCGAAAAAGCCAGACCATAGGTGTTATCGGCATGGTCGATCCACAGCTTCTGGTTGTTATCGACGACGAAGTTGTTTTGGAAGTGACCATAACTGCTGCGTTGGGCTGGGATCTGAGCCACCCGCAGGACCTGCTGGTTGAAAGAGGAAGTTCCGCCGCAGCCTCCGGTCCAATGCAGGATTCCGGGGAAAAACATCTCTTGCCCGCTGGAATTAAGCAAAGGACAGAGCATCTCGGTGCCGTTGATCACCCGCGAAAGCGGCATTCGGCCCTTATAGCCGCCGGCGTAAATGCTCATGCCTTTGTAGGGACAGTCCGCCGGCAGGTCTCCGCCCATCGTGTGTTTCATATTGTCCCGTTCCCAGGTGAAAAGCCGAGTCACGGTGTCGAGCTTGTTGCTGCCGATCAATTTATTTTGGGCGAGGAAAGAGAAGGTCAATTTCGCCGGCGCCGGAATCACCGTGGTGTAGACCATGTGACCGGCATGATTGATGTCACCCCACTCCGAAGGGCCGGCCGGCAGATAACGGAACCAAAGCGTGCCGTCGAGGATCTCCCGCCGGTAGCTCGGAGCCAGCTCGGCGATGGTCCAGGGCAAAATTCCCTTGATCTCGAGGACCAGGCTCAAGGCGACCATCTTGGAGTAGAGATCGAAGGCCGTTGGTGAGGCGATCACAGTCCAAGTCGAAATTCCGCTGGGCGGCGACTCCATCCATTGCAAGTCGGGCGGTGGATAATTGGCCGGTTCGGCGGTGCTGAAGCAGGCATCGAACTCGGCTGGTTTGACGTCGGTGGTCGCGTATTCCTGATATTTGGGCCAGCACTGATCGATCCAGGCCCACAGCTCGGCGAAATCCTGGCTGAGCTTGTTTTTGTAAAGTCCCGACCAAGCGGGCCACTTCGTGCCGAGCTGCTCGCCGGCTTCGAGGTAGGGAGGCAGAAAAACGGCGGTGAATCCCTGGGAGATCAGCAAATCCTCGGGCGGGGCGAGGACCGGATTGGCCGGCCGGGCCTTGGGGACGACAGCGCCGTTACTGACAGGATTAGCTTGAAACCCGCCGAGCAGCCGGCGCCAAGGTGGAATTTTTTGGATGGCCACGGTGTTGTTGGCTAGCTCCGGTATCGAAGCCGCGGGGAATTCCCAGCGGATGGCATCGGCTAGGGCGGGATGACCGTTGAGATAGGCGTTAAGATCGGGAGGCGAGTCGGCTCGCGACGAAAGTGGGAGAAACAAGAGGGTCAGTGCGAGGAAGGTTTTTTTCATTAGGTCCGGGCCATTCGGCTGTCGGTGCGAAACTTCTCTTCTTCCAATTGAGCGAGCTGCTGCCACATCTGCTCGATGTTGCGGAATTGGGTTTGGAGGGCGTCGGTCAGCTCCCGTTCCGAGCTTTGCAATTCATTCATCAGCTGGTTGTTGAGCTGGACGAATTGGGTGTAGCGCGAGCCTCGTTCGGCCGAGCGTTCTTTCATCTTCTCGTCGGTGCCGGCATAAACTTCGGGTGGCTGAGTCCGAGCAAAATTACGGATCACCGTCGAGCGGGCCTCGCGGACTTGGCCGAGCTTCTCGACAACCAAGCGAGTGAATTGGCGGAGGTCCCGGTCCATCATCAACAAATAGGAGCGCATCGCCCCGGGAATATCGCCCATCAGGATTTGGGCCAGCACCATGTGGATCTTCACCTGATGATCCCTTTCCTTGGATCGCATCTTCCGCAACAGCTCCTGAGTTTCGGGATCGGTCGAGCGGGCGAAGGCCGCCATTCCCTTGCGGGCGTATTTCAAATCGGCATTGCTTGGCGTCCAGCCGTGCTCGGTTTGGATTTGGCGTCGGATTTCGGCGTCGCTGAGGCATTCGCCGCTGAGCTTCTTCAGCTTGGAGAAACCGGGCACCGCGCTGGGCGGAGCGAAACCGGCGCCGCCGGCCATCGCCGACTTGGAAGGGCCGGAGCTTGAGCTTGCGGGTTGGAAAGTCACCGGCTTGGGAGTGGGGGTGGTCGAGGCATGAGCGACGGGAATCGCGCGGCGCAGCGCCAGTCCTTCGCCGAGAGCGATGGAGCGTTTCGTTTTCTTGTCGGTGGAAATGGCTTCGATCATGATGCCCCCTTCTCGATAATATCGGGATCTTATTTTAGAGAGTTTCCCATCCTTCGGCCCGAAAATATTCCATCTTGACTTACGCAAAATGTACGCCATAAGATGGGGGTATGACGCTCACCCCTAAACAGCAAGAACTACTTAATTTTATTCAGTTTTTCCAAGAAAAACAGGGTTTTGCCCCTAGCCAGCGCGAAATTGCCGGTCATTTCGGCTTTCGTTCGCTGGGGACGGTGCAGAACTACCTCAAGGCCCTCGAGGCCAAGGGCTATTTGGCCAAGGCCAAGTATCAGAGCCGAGCCCTTCGTTTGAGCGAAGTCGAGAGCTCGGCGATCAGCATTCCGCTGCTCGGCCGGGTGGCGGCGGGCCGGCCGATCGAGGCTGTCGAGCAGCGTCGGACGGTGGAAGTTCCGCCGGCCCTGCTCCGGGGCGGCGACAATTTCGCCCTCGAGGTCCGCGGCGACTCGATGATCGAAGAAGGCATCCGCGACGGCGATATGGTGGTGGTGCGGCGGCAGCAACACGCCGAGAACGGCCAGATCGTCATCGCCATGCTCGACGGCGAGGCCACGGTGAAAAAATTCTACTGGAGGGGGGGCGAAGTCGAGCTGCGGCCGGCCAATGCCACGATGGAGCCGATCTTCGTCAATAGCGGACAAGGTTTCCAGATCCTGGGCTTGGTGGTGGGGCTGATACGAAAATATGAGTGACGAAATACGAGAA
>JBIOXX010000363.1:0-8967 GCA_044869875.1 bacterium
GCCAGCTTTCTTCAAGCTCCAAAAGGGATTCACCCAAAGATAGAGACTGGACCAAAAGCAGGTGTATTGTTGCAGGAAGCGCAGATTGGCATCGAAGGGCTTGGTCAATACCCGAATCAAAGCAGAGCCGATCACCAAGACCATCGACGAGAGAACGAAGAAGGCCCAAAAGAGGCCGTTGATCGCCACCAAATATGTTTTTCGAAGGATTTTCATTTCCTCGACAAGCCCAATCGCCCCTCTTTGAAAAAGGGGGGTTAAAAATTTTTCAGAAGTGCCGATAGCCTGCCCAAATCCTTTTCATTTTTTCACCGGAGCGGTGCCAGAGCAGTTTTTGGCCCCGGCTGGCTTGGCCGATCCGCGTCGCCTTGAGGCGTTGGCGCCGGCAATATTCGCCGAATCGCTTTTCGGCGCCCCGCCGCACCGTGAAGAGCAGCTCATAATCCTCGCCACCGGCCAAGAGCAACCGTTCTTCCTCTAGTTTCAATTTTTTAGAAAGCGCAAGGAAGGCCCGGGACCGCGGCAGCAAATCGACGTCGACCTCGAAGCCGACCCCGGAGGCCCGGGAAAGATGAACCAAGTCTCCGGCCAACCCATCGCTGAGATCCATCGCCGCGCTGACCATACCGGAAGCGGCCAGCCGCTGGCCCCAATCCAAACGCGGCTCAGGCCGGGCATGACGGCGGCGAAAAGCCCGCGCCGCTCCGCCGAGCTTTCGTTGGGCCGCGATCCAACCCAGCGCCGCTGCGCCTAGCTCACCGCTGACCCAGAGTCCGTCGCCGGCTTTGGCTCCGCTGCGGAGCAAGGGCTTTTGGCGGCTCTCGCCCAGGAGGGCGATCGCGATGGTCGCTCCAGCCGGCGAGGCATTGGTGTCGCCGCCGACGATCGGGCAGCGATAGCGCCGCGAAGCTTCGGCCAGTCCCCGATAAAAGGCTTCGACCTCGGCGGTCTTGGTCCTCTTCGGCAAAGCCAAGCCGACCACCGCGCCGAGCGGCTTTCCACCCATCGCGGCGAGATCGCTTAAATTGACCGCCAGGCTCTTCCACCCCAAATCCCGCCAATCGGCGATCGAGCCGCGGCGAAAATGGACGCCTTCGACCAGCAAGTCTTCGGTGAAAAGTTGATAGTGTCGGGGAGAAATCTCGAGAACCGCCGCGTCGTCGCCGATGCCGACTTTCCAGTCCGCGGGGCGCGGAAGCCATTGCTGAGCGCGCTCGATGAGGCCGAATTCGCCGAGGGCCCGAAGCGTGGTCATTTGAGCTCTTTGATCTGTCCGCCTTCGACCGTCAGCAAGTAAGGCTCAACCTGAGCTTCGCGATCCGGAAGGAAGGACCGCAATCCGGTGACGCCGCGGAAGCCGCGCATGCCGCTGACCGCCTGCCGGACCTCTTCGCCGGAGCTGCCCTTCCGTCCATGGAGGGCGTGGCCGAGAAAACGAACCGAGTCGTAACCCATCGCCTCGAGGGTCGAGGGCGTGCCGCCGAAGGCAGCTTGGAATTCCTGGACGAACTCTCGAACCGCCGGGCTGTCCGAATCCTTGAAATAGATGTCGAGGAAGATCGATTTATCGAGCAAGCCGCCGGACTTCGTCGCCAAGCTGGGGTCATTCCAGGCATTGGTGCCGAGCAGCAACATGTTCTCGATGCCGGCGGTGCGCAATGACGGCGCAATCTTCAGGACCGAGGCATAGGAATCGGGAATGAAGAGCGAGTCGAAGCCCAGCGGATTGCTGGCTGACACTTGGGAGACGCTGAACTTGAGCTGCCGGAGCTGGTTGGCCGCGTCACTGGCCGAACCGTAGCCTTGGGAAGCGGTGACCGCCGCGCCGTAGCTCGGGGCCATCTCCTTCATCGTCGACATCATCACCTTGCCGTAGTTCGAATTCGGATAAAGGACGGCGATGCTCTTTTTCTGGTCCTTCTTCACCGCCTCGTTGAGCAAGGCTCGAACCTGCTCGCCGGGCGTCAAGCTGAAGCGGAAGATCTTGTCGCCGGTGGCCGGGATGCCTTCTTTCTGAGCCAGGCTGATCATCACCACGCCGAGCTCCTGGGCTCGCTTCGCCGCCGCTTGAGCCGAAGCCGAGGAAAGCGGGCCGATGATCGCCGCGACTTTCTCATCCCGAACCAAGGACTCCACCGCCTGAACCGCCAAGTTGGGATCGCCCTGGTCGTCGCGGCTGACGATCTCGAGGTTATTCACCCCGCTGCAAGGCGCCTTGACGCTAGCGGCGCATTCCATGCCCTTGAGGGTGCTGGCGCCGTAGACTTCGTATTTACCGCTGAGCGGGAGAATGACGCCAACCTTATAAGTCTTGCCAGGCTTGCCTTCCTTGCCCGGCTTGTAGCCGAGCTTGGCCAAGGTCGGCGCGGCATCCTTGGCCAAAGGGCTGCTCGGATACTTGTCCTGCAAGCGACCGAGGTATTTCTTGGCGTTCTTGGTGTCGCCGGCTTGGTTGTAGGCCATGCCGAGCTTGTAAGCTACGTAGGGCTCGCTGGCCTTGGCCTTGTAATCCTTGAAGCGGGGATCGACCTGGCCGATCGAAGCCGGAATTTTAGCCCAAGACTGAAGGTCTTGAGTGACCGCCGGCCGCATCGGCGCCTCGCCGCCGTACTTCTGCTGGACGGTGGCGTCGGTCATGCCTTGATAAGTATCGAGCAGGACCGCATCGTAAAAGCCGCGGCGCTCGGCCGAACCGCCGGTCTTTTCCAAAGCCGCCAGTCCGAGACCGCCGAGCTTGATCCGGTCGTTCTCGCCCAAGGCATGAGGCTGGGTCTTGTCGAAATATCCAAGGCTGCGGTCGAATTGATTGAGGCGAAATTGACAGATACCGGCCTTGACCCGGGCCCGTGAGGCGACGTCGGGATCGGGAGTCTTGCCGATCAACCGGTCGAAGGTCAGGCTGGCGCCGTCGTACTCCTTGCGCAGCATCTGGATTTGGCCGATGCGGTAAAGGCTGGTATCGGTGAGCTCGTTATAGGGAAACTTATCGATGTAGGCCCGATAGCCGCTCTCGGCTTGGGGATAGCGCTGGGCCTTGAACTCCTCTTCGGTCCGATCGAAATCGGCACGCATCTCAGAGCTGACCGAATTGGGATAAACAACTTTGGTTGGGCTGACCCCTCCCTTGATGCAAGCCGTGGTCGCCAAGAGGAGAAGGAGGACGAGAACCTTTCGCATTCTTTTCACCAAAACCATTTCTTGATCTTTTGCCAGAAACCCCGGGGCGTCGCTGCGATGTCACCTTGAATCCGGCGCAGCAGGTGCCGGTCTTTTTCGCTCAGCGCGACCGGAGTCTTGACCTTTATTTTGACAAATTGATCGCCGCCTAATCCCATGCCTTTGAGGCGGAAGACCTGACCGGACTGGGTGCCCGGCGGCAAGTGGAGCGTCGTGAAGCCGTCGAGGGTTGGGACTTTGACGTCGCCGCCCAGGGCGGCCTCGCTCATTTCGACGCTGGTCTCGCACATGATGTCCTTGCCGTCAAAGGAAAAGCTGGGATGGCGCTGGAGCTTGAACACCGCCAGAGCATCTCCGCGCCGGCCCGGCGCCGTCTCATGACCTTCATTGGGAAGCACCAAGGTTTGCCCGTCCTGGGCGTGGGGCGGAACCGCCACTTTCAGCTTGATCGCGCGGCGCTTGAAGCCGCGGGCCCGGCAAGCGACGCAGCCACGGGAGCTCAAGAAACCGCGACCGTTGCACTTGGGACAGTCCCGGCGCTGGGTGCCATCGGCCTCTCCGCCGATTTGGCCGGCACCGAAGCAGTAGGTGCAGGTAAAGACCTTGGCGCCGTGATCGACGCCGCTGCCCTTGCAGTCGGGGCAAACTTCCTGGCGCTCGACCTCGAGGACCTTGGTGGTCCCCTTGAAAGCTTCCTCGAGCGTCAGCAGAACCTCGGCCTTGAGCGCCGGCCGGTCGTGCAAGGAGAAAGGATGATCGATGTCGAAGAGGGTCTTGAGGATATCCTGGGCGTAATCGCCGGTCATCCGGGCCGCGGCCGAAGGGCCTTGGAGGGCGCGGAGGGCCTCCATGTTGCCGGTCAAATAGGAATAAGCCTCGACCAATTCCTTGAAGCGTTCCTCGGCTATCGGGTTATGGGGATTGCGGTCGGGATGATACTGGAAGGCCAGCTCCTTGAAGGCTTTCTTCACCTCGGCCGGCGAAGCTTCGGGTTTTACCCCGAGCACCGCGTGGTAGTTTTTCACTTTTTGCCTTCCGGAGGCTTCGCCACCGTCACCATCGAGGGCCGGATCAAGCGATCGTGCATCTTATAGCCGCGACGGTATTCGTTAACCACGCTGTGAGGCTCATGCTCTTCGGATTCGTGCTGACCCACCGCCTCGTGGTGATGGGGATCGAAAGGCTGGCCGATGGCGTCGACCGGAGTGACGCCGTAGCTTTCCAGCACCTTGAGAAATTGGCGAAGCACCAGCTGGACGCCTTCGACGATTGCCGTCTTGTCGGAAGTTTCGGCATGGGCCAGGGCCTGCTCCAGGCCGTCGAGCACCGGCAGTAGATCTTTAACCAGCCTCTCATGGGCATAGCGCAGCGACTCGTCCTTCTCCTTGGCATAACGCTTTTTGGAATTGTCGAACTCGGCATAAGCCCGAAGGTACTTGTCCTGGGCGTCCTTGGCTTTGGCCTCGGACTCGGCGATAGCGATCTGCGCCTTCTCCAGCTCGGCCTCGAGCTCGGCGATGCGGCTGCGGTACTGGTCTTCGAGACCGGGCGCAATGCCGCCCTGCTCCGACGCGGCGCTGACCCGGGCCTCGGCGTCCTTCTTGGCCTTGATCACCGTCTTCAATTGCTCGATCTTGTCGTTCGCCATAATACTATCCCGTGAAAATCTGACTCAGCGACTTGGCGGCGTACTCGACCATCGGAATCAACTTGGAATAGTCCATCCGAGTCGGGCCGATCACGCCCAAGCTGCCCAGCGGTTTATCCGCTTGGCCGTATTGGGCCACGATGAGGCTACAATCGCTCAAGTGCAGCAAGTGCGATTCACTGCCCACGAAAATCTGAACTCCCGGCGCCTTGATCGCCCGGTCGAGGAAGGCCACCAAACGATGCTTTTCTTCGAGCGCCGCGAGGATCTCGCGGATCTTGTTCAAATTGGAAAACTCCTGGGTGTAAAGGAAATTCTTCTCGCCTTCGATGATCAGCCCGTCGGTCTCGGCCGAGACGGTTTGCTGGGAGAGGATCAGGGCCTGCTTCAAGAGCCGGTCGAGGGCCGCCTGCTCGCCGGCCATCTCCTGGAGAATTCGGATTTTGGCTTCGGCCAAGTCGAGACCGCAGAGCAGCGAGTTTAAATAATTGCTCATCCGCAGAAGCTCGGCCTTGGAAAAGCTTTCCTCGGTCTCGAAAAGACGGTTCTGGACCACGCCCTGCTCGGTGACCAAGATCACCAGGATTTGGCGCTCGCGGAGCGGAAGGAATTCGAGGTGCTTGAGCTTGGTCACCTCACGCTTCGGCGCCAAGATCAGGCCGACGTGCTGCGAAAGTCCCGAGAGAACTCGGCTCGTATTCTGGAGGATCGAAGCGGCGTCGGTGCCTTCGTCGAGCGACTGGCGGATGTGGCGCTTCACCTCCTCGTCGAGCGGCTCCACCTTGAGCAGGCAATCGATATAGAAACGGAAGCCTTTGTCGGTGGGCACCCGGCCGGCCGAGGTGTGGGGCTGCTCGAGATAGCCGGCCTCCTCGAGCTCGGCCATCGCGTTGCGGATCGTCGCCGAGCTCAAGCCGAAATCCGACGACTTGGAAAGCGCGATCGAGCCCACCGGCTGGGCACTGTGAATATAGCTTTCCACCAAGGCCCGAAGAATTTGGACCTGACGCGGATCGAGGGGTGAAGGGGCTTCGTTCATCTGCCTTAGAGTTAACGATACGGCGAAGGGCTGTCAATCGGCGGGGAATTTAAAAAAAATCCTGAAGGAATTCGTTGCTCAGCGCCAGGCCCGACTCGGTGAAACGGCAGGCCCGGGAATCAGCTTGGATCCAGCCCCGATCCTCGCCCCGCTGCACGATCGCCGCGAAATCCTTGGGAAAGGGGCCGCCGAAGCAGGCCTCGAAATCGGTGTAAACGACGCCCTCGCGCTTGCGCAAGCCCATCATCATGAATTCGCCTTGAGCCTGGACTCGGGAAATGGACTCGACCTCGACCTTTTCCCAGCTTCGAGCCGAGCCTTGGTAGTCGGCCAGGCCCCGGGGATTAGTGAGGCGGAGCGCAAAAGCTTCGGCTCCGGCGTCCTTGCCAAGGATGGCTTGGAATTCCGAATCCAACTCCGAAATTTTCAGGAAGGAAACCGCTCCGGCGCCGAGGCCGACGAAGCTGTCGTAATTCCAATAGTGCAAATTGTGGCGGGCTTCGGCGCCTTCCGAAGCATAGTTGCTGATCTCGTAGGCCTTCATGCCTTTGGCGAAGGCGAATTGCTCGAGACGTCGACGCATCGCTTCGACTTCGGGCTCCGGCGGCAAGGGCAAACGCTTTTGGAGGTGACGATCGTAGAAGGGAGTCTCCTCCTCGACGATCAACTCATAGGCCGAGAGATGTCGAAGCGGATAATTTTCCAAGCAGGCCAAGGTCTCCTCGAGGTGGCTCATTTCCTGCTTGGGTAGGCCATACATCAGATCGATGCTGACTTTTTCGAAGCCGGCCTCCAGGCCCCAGCTCAGGGCTTGAAGAGCTTCCTCGGGGCCATGGGCCCGTCCCAGCTCGGCGAGCAGCGCCGAATCGAGCGTCTGAACGCCGATCGAGAGGCGACCCACGCCGGCCGCGCGAAAACCGCGCATTTTCGCCAGATCGGCGGTCTTGGGATTGAGCTCCAAGCTGACTTCGGCGCCGGGACGGCGAGGACGAAGCTCGGCCGACTCGGTCAAAATGGCGCCGATCCCCTCGGGCGTAAAAAGCGAAGGAGTTCCGCCGCCAAAAAAAACGGTGTCGAATCGATCGGCGGCGCCGGGACCTAAAAGGTCGGCCCAACGGCTCATTTCACGACGCAGAGCGGCGAGATATTCGGCCTCGGGTACCGCCGAACGGCCGATTCCGGCCGAGTTGAAATCGCAATAATGGCACTTGGAGACGCAAAATGGGATGTGGATATAAAGTGACAACATAGGGAGTCGAATTTCACGAAATTGACTCTTGCATAATGGGGGTCCCTGCTCTATCACCGGGAAAATTCCCCATTGGCTCAGGTCTTTCGTCATGTCCCTTCTGACCGATAAAATCAAATCGCTGCTCACCGTCGAGAGCTCCCAAGTCTTAGCCAATCCCGATAAGGGTCGCAAGCGGGCAACCGTTCTTGCGATTTGCTCGCAGAAGGGCGGCGTCGGCAAAACCACCAGTGCGGTCAACCTCGGCACCGCCTTGGCAAAGTTCCATGGCAAAAAGGTTTTGGTCGCCGATCTCGACCCCCAAGGTCATGTTGAAAAATCGCTCGGCGCCTTGATCCCCGAAGGCGTCGAATACTCTCCGATGTCCACCATCCTTTCGGCCAAAAAAGGCAACGTGATGGACGGCGTGATCACCACCGAGCTCGAAAATTTCTTCATCACCCCCGGCGACAAGACGCTCTACGAGACCGAGAGCCTGCTGGCCACCAAGATCGGCAAGGAATACATCCTCAACGAGGCGATGAAGAGCGCCCGGACTCAATTCGACTACGTCCTCTTCGACTGCCCGCCCAACCTCGGCAACCTGACGCTCAACGCCCTGGTCTCCAGCGATTTCTGCGTCGTGCCCTGCGAGATGAGCGTCCTGGCCTTCGAGGGCGTCAACGACTTGGTCGAGACCCTCGAGACGGTCAACGAGCGTCTCAACCCCCGGCTCAAGATCCTCGGCGTGCTCTTCACTCGGGTCGACGGCCGCAACATCAACATGAACGAGATCATCGAGACCAATATCCGCAATTACTTCCGGGGCAAGGTCTTCAAGACCCAAATCGCGATCAACACCGCCCTCAACAAGTCCCAGCTCGAGGGCCTGCCGGTGTTTCAAAATTACCCTTCGAGCTCCGGCTCCGCCAATTACCGCGAGCTGGCCGACGAGCTGCTCAAGAAATTGAAGCGGCAGAGCGGCCCGGCAAATTCTTCCTCTATGAGCCAAGCGGCCAACAGCTGATCTCCACGGCGAATCCGCTTGCTTTTTCAAAGACTTAGCCCCAAAAAACCCAGCGCAACTTTAAGCGGAATACCCCGATAAGATTTTTAGCGATGTACGGCCATAAGACCTTAAAATTATTGGCTTTTTTTCTGACGCTGGCCTTGCCCGCAAGCCTTCGGGCCGAGGGCGGAGCCGACTTTTCGCAGCTCTTCACCGAAAAAGTCCTGACTGTCAGCCGGGGTGGCGACGGCCTTTTGCCCGGCACCCTGCGCACCGCTCTGATTCAGGCCAGCGGAATTCGAGCCCAAAGCGGCTTCACCCTGGTGAAAATCGTCTTCGATCCCGGGATCGACCGGGTCCGGGTGACCAAGGGACCACTGCCCGAAATCTCCGGCTCGCTGACCACGATCGATTGCCAAACGCCCCAAGGCCGAGTGCTGATCGAGGGGGCCGAGGAAAACGAGGAAGGCGTCGATCCTAACCTCGAAGTCGCCGGCCTCAAGCTCACCAGCAGCGGCAACGTCGTCCGCAATTGTCACATCACCGGCTTTCGCGGTCCCGGCATCCTGGTAAAGGGCAATCGCAACACGATCGAGTTCAACACTCTGGGCTACCACAAGGACTCGCCCGAGACCTCGATCTCCTCGTCGGCCCTCTTCGGCGAGCCCAAGACCAATCAAGGCGCCGGCATTTTGATCGGCGACGGAGCCAGCGAGAATCTGATTCAGAGTAACGACATCGTCGCCAATACCTTCAACGGCGTCGAAGTCGGCCAAGGCGCCGGCCCCAACAACAAGATCGTCTACAACTACTTTTCGAAGAACAGCGGCCAAGCCATCAAGGTCGGGCCCAACCGCTTCTCGACC